>CAMLJW010000134.1 GCA_946480485.1 uncultured Streptomyces sp.
GGGACCGCCGTGCTCGGGATCACCGGGCTCCTTCGCACCAGGCCAGGCCTTGGCGACACGGGCCGCCAGGACGAAGTCCTTGCGCAGGGGGTGGCCCTCGAAGCCCTCGGGGAGGAGCAGCGGCACCAGCCCCGGGTGGCCTTCGAAGGTGACACCGAACATCTCGTGGGTCTCACGTTCGTGCCAGGCGGCGCCCGCGTAGACCCCAACAGCGGAGGGCAGGACGGGGGCGTCGTGCGGGACTGTCGTACGTACGAGAAGACGGCGTACCGGAGCGAGGGCGACCACGTGGGCCGAGACGCGGAAACCCGTGCCGGGCTCGTCGACGGCGCTCAGCCAGTCGAAAAACGTGCAGCCCAGCCCGGCGCGCGCGCTCTCCAGGGCGGAGATCCAGGCGGCGGGCGGTACGTCGACCGTCAGAAGCTCGTACGACTCCTCGGCCGTGGCCTCCGTACCGAAGAGCTCCTCCACAGGGGCAGGCAGCCAGCCGGTCACCGTTCGCCCTCCCCCGCGGCCGAGACCGGAGGCTTCACCAGCCCGCTCTGCAGCGCGGCCGCGGATGGCCGGCTGCCGGCGGACCCGTACCGCTCCCCCAGCGACTCCTGGGCGATCTTCTCCTGGAGCTTGAGGATGCCCTGGAGCAGCGCTTCGGGGCGCGGCGGGCATCCGGGGACGTAGACGTCGACAGGGATGATCTGATCGACGCCTTTGGTCACGGAGTACGAGTCCCAGTAGGGACCGCCGCAGTTGGAGCAGGCGCCGAAGGAGACGACGTACTTCGGCTCGGGCATCTGTTCGTACAGCCGCTTCACCGCGGGGGCCATCTTGTCCGTGACCGTGCCCGACACGACCATCAGGTCGGCCTGGCGCGGCCCCGGCGCGAAGGGAATGACCCCGAGGCGGATGAAGTCGTGCCGGGCCATGGAGGCGGCGATGAACTCGATCGCGCAGCAGGCGAGGCCGAAGTTGAAGACCCACAGGCTGTAGCGGCGGCCCCAGTTCAGGACCACCTTCATCGGCTCGGGAGCGAGACGGGCGAGCGCGCCCAACCTCTTCGGCTCGGGAGGCAGCACGGGTACCGGCTCGGACACGGACTCGGGCTGGGTCACGTCCATGTCAGGACGCCCTTCTTGTATGCGTAGAGCAGGCCGACGGCCAGGAAGCCGAGGAATATGAACATCTCCGCCAGCGTCGTCGCGCCGTATCCCGGCGCGGCGAAGACCGTCGCCCAGGGGAAGAGGAAGATCGAGTCAACGGCGAAGATCACGTAGAGGAAGGCGTAGACGTAGTAGCGGACCTGGGTGTGTGCCCAGCCCTCGCCGACGGGGTCGACGCCGCACTCGTATGTCAGGAGTTTCTCGGGTGTCGGGACGACGGGCCGCAGCAGACGTCCCGCTCCGAAGGCTACGGCGACGAACAGCACGCCGACCGCTGCGAGCAGCCCGACGACCGAGTAGGACCGGAAGTAGTCCGCCGCGACGACGACGGTCCCGGTCCCCACGACCATGGTCGGTTCCGGCACGTCCGCCCCTCGCTCCCTGACCTCGTGTGACCGCGTGTGCGCCCTGACGTGCGCCGCGCGATGCGCCGTGTTCGACGATCTGTACGCATCGGAGTCTAGGCCCTGCTAAAGAAACCGTAAGCAGCCCGTCACGCCTTGGCATGCGCGGAGGTCCCCGGGAGGCGCGCGCAGGGCGTCCCGAGCGTGTTCCGCAGGCTCGTCGAGGGTGCGTTTTCCCCAGTGGATCGGGGCGGTCCACCTCATGGCGCGAGGGCACGCGGCCCGGCACGCCGGCGGTTATGACCGAACGCATCCTGGCCACCGACACCCGGAACGGCACCGACCGGCCGCCGCGTCCGCGCCGCGCCTCGCCGCGCCTACGACCGGTACCCGCACCCCGAGCAGCGCCCCGGCCCGGGCGTGCCCCAGCCTGGCCAGCTGCCGCGCGCCCATCAGCCCGGCCGTGGGCTGAGGCGGGGCCTGTCACGTTGAGTGACGGGGATCGCAGGCGAGTCCTGGCGGTCCTTACCTGTCTGCACTCATGACCACCATGTCTGCGCCTGGCCGCCATGACCGCCGGACGGGTGCCGACTCGACCGTCCTGTCCATCTTTCCGAGCTGCCACCTGACGTCATGCCAGACTCAAGACGGACTCAAGGCACGTCAGCCACCAGGAGCGGGCAGAGGCGAAGACGGCGACCGAGCCGTCGGCAAGAGTGACAGCGGCAGGTGAACCCAAGAACCAAGGATTGAGTGCGAAGCGTCTCCAAAAGAAGAGCCGGGAGACGAATAAATCATGGCAAATCAGGGCGCTGGACCGTCTCAAAGTGGTGTCCATCATGCGAACGGCCCAGGGAAGGCGACCCTTACAGACGTAGGGTTGAGGTTGGGAAGGTCTGCGGGCAGGCAGCTCCCAGACAGCCGCCTCGAGGGAGGTCCAGTTCAGTGACCAGCCAGGTCAGCAGTCCAGCGGAGCAGGCCGACGGAGCCGTCGTAGGAGAACAGCGCAGAGCGGCGTGCGAGGGGACGAAGGATGTTCGCCGCCTCGACCGCGTGATCATCCGGTTCGCGGGGGACTCGGGTGACGGTATGCAGCTCACCGGAGACCGGTTCACCTCGGAGACGGCATCCTTCGGCAACGACCTGTCGACGCTGCCGAACTTCCCCGCGGAGATCCGCGCGCCTGCCGGCACCCTGCCCGGCGTCTCGTCCTTCCAGCTGCACTTCGCCGACCACGACATCCTCACACCGGGTGACGCTCCGAACGTCCTCGTGGCGATGAATCCGGCGGCTCTGAAGTCGAACATCGGCGACGTGCCACGCGGCGCGGAGGTCATCGTCAACACGGACGAGTTCACCAAGCGGGCGATGCAGAAGGTGGGATACGCCGTCTCACCCCTTGAGGACGGCTCGCTCGACGGCTACCAGGTGCACCCGGTGCCACTGACGACGCTGACGGTCGAGGCGCTCAAGGAGTTCGACCTCACCCGTAAGGAGGCCGAGCGCAGCAAGAACATGTTCGCGCTGGGTCTGCTGTCGTGGATGTACCACCGGCCGACGGAGGGCACCGAGAAGTTCCTGAAGTCCAAGTTCGCCAAGAAGCCGGACATCGCGGCGGCGAACATCGCGGCGTTCCGCGCCGGCTGGAACTTCGGCGAGACCACCGAGGACTTCGCGGTCTCCTACGAGGTCGCCCCGGCCGCACAGGCGTTCCCGACGGGTACGTACCGCAACATCTCCGGGAACCTGGCGCTGTCCTACGGCCTGATCGCCGCGTCCCAGCAGGCGGACCTGCCGCTCTACCTGGGCTCGTACCCGATCACACCGGCCTCGGACATCCTGCACGAGCTGAGCAAGCACAAGAACTTCGGCGTACGGACCTTCCAGGCCGAGGACGAGATCGCGGGCATCGGCGCGGCCCTGGGCGCGGCCTTCGGCGGGTCGCTCGCCGTCACCACCACCTCCGGTCCCGGTGTGGCGCTCAAGAGCGAGACGATCGGGCTGGCCGTCTCCCTGGAGCTGCCGCTGCTGGTCATCGACATCCAGCGCGGCGGCCCGTCCACCGGCCTGCCGACCAAGACCGAGCAGGCCGACCTGCTGCAGGCGATGTACGGCCGCAACGGCGAAGCGCCCGTGCCGGTCGTCGCGCCGCGCACGCCCGCCGACTGCTTCGACGCGGCTCTCGAGGCCGCCCGGATCGCGGTCACCTACCGCACCCCGGTCTTCCTGCTCTCCGACGGCTACCTGGCCAACGGCTCCGAACCCTGGCGCATCCCGGACCTGGACGAACTACCGGACCTGCGGGTGCGGTTCGCCCAGGGCCCGAACCACACCCTGGGCGACGGCACCGAAGTGTTCTGGCCGTACAAGCGCGATGAGCAGACACTGGCGCGCCCGTGGGCGATCCCCGGCACACCGGGCCTGGAGCACCGCATCGGCGGCATCGAGAAGCAGGACGGCACGGGCAACATCTCGTACGACCCGGCCAACCACGACTTCATGGTGCGTACACGGCAGGCGAAGATCGACGGCATCGAGGTGCCCGACGTCGAGGTCGACGATCCTTCCCCAAGCGCTCAACCTCGTTCGAGCACGGGAGGCTCCCAGGGCGCGAAGACGCTGGTGCTGGGCTGGGGGTCGACATACGGGCCGATCACCGCGGCGGTCCGGCGGCTGCGCGCGGCCGGGGAGTCCATCGCGCAGGCCCATCTGCGCCACCTCAACCCGTTCCCGCGGAATCTCGGCGAGGTTCTGGGGCGTTACGAGAAGGTGGTGATTCCCGAGATGAACCTCGGTCAACTCGCCACGCTCGTCCGGGCGAAGTACCTGGTGGGCGCGGAGTCGTACAACCAGGTCAACGGTATGCCGTTCAAGGCTGAGCAGCTCGCCACGGCTCTCAAGGAGGCCATCGATGGCTGAGACGACCACGGAAGGCACGGACACGATCGAGGCGCTTTCCCTCGTGCCCAAGGCCGAGGCCAGGCAGTCCATGAAGGACTTCAAGTCCGATCAGGAAGTGCGCTGGTGCCCCGGCTGCGGCGACTACGCGATCCTCGCCGCCGTACAGGGCTTCATGCCCGAACTCGGCCTGGCGAAGGAGAACATCGTCTTCGTCTCCGGCATCGGCTGCTCCTCCCGCTTCCCGTACTACATGGACACCTACGGGATGCACTCCATCCACGGTCGCGCCCCGGCCATCGCCACCGGTCTCGCCTCGTCGCGGCGGGATCTGAGTGTGTGGGTGGTGACGGGTGACGGTGACGCGCTGTCCATCGGCGGCAACCACCTGATCCACGCCCTGCGACGGAACGTCAACCTGAAGATCCTGCTCTTCAACAACCGGATCTACGGTCTGACGAAGGGCCAGTACTCCCCGACGTCGGAGGTCGGGAAGATCACGAAGTCGACGCCGATGGGGTCGCTGGACGCGCCCTTCAACCCGGTGTCGCTGGCCATCGGCGCGGAGGCGTCCTTCGTGGCGCGGACGGTGGACTCCGACCGCAAGCACCTGACCGAGGTGCTGCGTCAGGCCGCCGCCCACCCAGGCACGGCCCTGGTGGAGATCTACCAGAACTGCAACATCTTCAACGACGGCGCCTTCGAAGCCCTCAAGGACCGGCAACAGGCCGAAGAGGCCGTGATCCGTCTGCAGCACGGGCAGCAGATCCGGTTCGGGGCTCCCCTTGAAAGCGGCCTCGGCTCGAAGGGTGTCGTACGCGACCCGCTGACCGGTGACCTGAAGGTGGTCACGGTGACCACGGAGAACGAGGCACAGGTGCTCGTGCACGACGCGCACGCCACGTCGCCCACGACGGCGTTCGCGCTGTCACGCCTCGCCGACCCCGACACGCTGCACCACACGCCGATCGGTGTGTTGCGTGCTGTGGACCGGCCGGTGTACGACACGCAGATGTCCGACCAGTTGGACACGGCGATCGAGCAGAGCGGGAAGGGCGACCTGGCGGCGCTCCTCTCCGGGGGCGACACCTGGACTGTTGTCGGCTGATCGGTGGTTGTGGTGGGGACTTGACGGCCTGGGGGGCCGTACGTGTTACGCGTACGGCCCCCCAGGCCCTCTGTTGCCGTCGTCGAGGCGGCGGAGGCGGCCGGAGTCGCGCTGCTCGCGTGCGCGGGTGCGCTGGGCGGCCCCAAGGCCGATTCCGACCTGGCCGCCGACCACAAGGGCATGGAACAGGCGATCCTCACCGCCCCTGCCTGTCATGACCGTATGGCGATACGTGCATGACAGGCAGGGGTGCTCGGCGTTACCGTCTTCACGGCCGCGTGGCGCAGTCATGCGAGAGCGAGGTGGCCGTGCGAGAGGGAGGGACCGTGCCGGTGGAGTCCTGGAGCGAGCAGCGCAAAGGTCTGCTGAACGGCTTCGCGGCATACGGCATGTGGGGGCTCGTCCCCCTCTTCTGGCCGCTCCTCGAGCCCGCCGGGGCGGTCGAGATCCTCGCCCACCGCATGGTGTGGTCGCTGGGCGTCGTCGCGATCGCACTCGTGGTGATGCGGCGCTGGGCCTGGACCGGTGAGCTGCTGCGGCAGCCGCGCAAGCTCGGTCTGATCACCGTCGAGGCAGCCGTCATCACCGTCAACTGGGGTCTCTACATCTGGGCCGTGAACTCCGGCCATGTGGTGGAGGCGTCCCTCGGCTACTTCATCAACCCGCTCGTCACCATCGCGATGGGTGTGCTGCTCCTGAAGGAGCGGCTGCGGCCCGCCCAGTGGTCGGCGGTCGGCACCGGCTTCGCCGCCGTCCTCGTGCTGACGATCGGGTATGGCCGGCCGCCGTGGATCTCCCTCTGCCTCGCCTTCTCCTTCGCGACGTACGGGCTGGTGAAGAAGACGGTCAACCTCGGCGGGCTGGAGTCGCTCGCGGCGGAGACCGCGATCCAGTTCCTGCCCGCGCTCGGGTTTCTGCTGTGGCTGTCAGGGCAGGGTGACGCGACCTTCGGTGGCGAGGGCGCCCGGCACGCGGCGCTGCTCGCCGCCACCGGTGTGGTGACCGCGGCTCCGCTCGTCTGCTTCGGGGCGGCGGCGATCCGCGTACCGCTGTCGACGCTCGGGCTGCTCCAGTACCTGACGCCCGTACTGCAGTTCCTGCTCGGCGTCCTGTACTTCCACGAGGCGATGCCCGCCGAGCGGTGGGCCGGGTTCGCGCTGGTGTGGGGCGCTCTGTCACTGCTGACGTGGGACGCGCTGCGGATGTCGCGGCGGACATCACGGCGGGCGAGGTTGGTCCTGCGGTCGGCGCGGGCCGACGCGGGCGCCCCGGAGCTGGAGCTCCCGAGGCCGGAACACCCGTAGCCACG
Source organism: uncultured Streptomyces sp. (assembly GCA_946480485.1). The sequence goes on from CAMLJW010000134.1 coordinate 6,817, forward strand.
GCTCCAGAGCCGGCTCGGCCATCGGTCCCTGGATGATCAGCCGTCCCCGCGCCATCACCGCGGCATGTGTGCACACCTGCGCAAGCTCGTCGAGCAGGTGCGAGGAGAGGGAGACGGTCGTTCCGTCCGACGCCCGCTCCCGTACCACCATTGCCATTGCCATTGCCAGTGCCACTGCCTCCGGCAGGCCCGCTCTGCGCCGCGCAGCACGGTTGCGGAGCGGACTTCAGATGGGGCTCAACCCGATACATGGCGCCTATCACACGACCACGATCGACTGACCACGATCGACCGGAGAGCTCGCTGTCCGGGTCAGCCCGCCCGGTGCACCACCGCGTCGCACAGTTCCACCAGCGCTGCCTTGGCGCCGCACTCCGGGAGCGGCAGCAGGGTGGCGCGGGCCTCCTCCGCATAGCGCACCGTGTCGCGGCGGGCCTGCCCCAGGGCCGGGTGGGCACGCAGGAGGGAGAGTGCCTCGGCGTGCCGGGCGTCGTCCGTCAGATCCGACTCGAGCAGCTCGGACAACGCGATGTCGTCGGCCAGCCCGAGCCGCTCCACGCGCTCACGCAGCCGCAGCACGGGCAGGGTGGCGATGCCCTCGCGCAGATCGGTACCCGGCGTCTTGCCGGACTCGTGCGCATCGCTCGCGATGTCGAGTACGTCGTCGGCGAGCTGGAATGCGACGCCGAGCCGCTCCCCGTACTGCGTGAGTACGTCCACCACGGTCTCGTCGGCGCCCGACATCATCGCGCCGAACCGTCCCGCCACGGCGATCAGCGAGCCGGTCTTGCCGCTGAGGACGTCCATGTAGTGGTCGATCTGGTCGCGCCCGTCCCGCGGTCCGGCCGTCTCCAGGATCTGTCCGGTGACCAGGCGTTCGAACGCCTCGGCCTGGATGCGTACGGCCTCGGGCCCCAGGTCGGCCAGGATGTGCGACGCGCGCGCGAACAGAAAGTCGCCGGTGAGCACGGCGACCGAGTTGCCCCAGCGGGTGTTGGCGCTCGGTACCCCGCGGCGCACGTCCGCCTCGTCCATGACGTCGTCGTGGTACAGCGTGGCGAGGTGGGTCAGCTCCACGACGACGGCCGAGGGAACGACACCCGGCACGTACGGGTCGCCGAACTGCGCGGCGAGCATCACGAGCAGCGGCCGGAACCGCTTTCCGCCCGCGCGCACGAGGTGCTGCGCGGCCTCCGTGATGAACGGGACCTCACTCTTGGTGGCCTCGATCAGGCCTTCCTCGACAGCCGCCAATCCGGCCTGGACATCGGCTTCGAGAGCCTGGTCCCGCACGCTCAGCCCGAACGGCCCGACGACGGTCACGAGGGTCTCCTGTCTGCTGACGCTCTCAAGGGCGGTCTCTGCGTGCTCTTGGCGCTCTTGGCGCTCTGAGTGCTGTTGCTTCTGTTGCTTCTGTTGCTTCTGTTGCTTCTGTGAGTGCTGCGAATGCTCGGGGTGTTTGTCGATCTGTCGCCGCTCGCACGCAAGTCAGCGTATCCGGTCGCCTTTCGATCATGGCGAGCGCCCACGGGCCCAGGCCGGGCGTAATGGATCATTACCGTCATATCTTTGACGTACCGATACAACCTGAAGTGACACAAATCCGAGGAAGTGGTGACCGGTCTCAGTACACCGTCGAAGGGTCGCCAGGAGGCTCCCCGCGGGGCCGCCTCAGGCATGACGGACACTGCCGCACACGCCCCCCCTGTCGACCGGTGCCGTATATGACGAACCGGGTCGCCGAAATGCTGTACACGAAGGGCAGCGTACGAGGTGAGGAGAGTGCCACCGGTCCCCCACGAGCTCCCTGGACGCTGCAGGAGGACAACCAGTGCCGCATCGGGTCCTTCCCGCCTTCTTGCTGGGTATTGCCCACGAACGGGGCAGGACGCGGGAACACGAGGTCACCGCGGTGTCGTTGCCGCTGTGGCCCGGGGCCGTGGAGGACGTGTGGCCACGGTTCGGCGAACCCGCGGCGGTGCGATGTATATGCCGTACGGGAGCGCATCTGCGGTTGACGACCGCAGTTGACGACGTTCCGGCAGGAGCTGGTGAATGCCGCCCCTCGCCCGCTGCCCGGACACGGAGAGTGGGGTGGCACGGGTCGCCCAGGCCGTGCGTATCGCGGTCGGGCCGGCCGAGGACGAGGACGGCTGGAGCACAGTGGCCGGCACCATCAGAATGTGGCAGGTCACGTTTCTTCCGGACATCCTGCGGCCGGACTCCGCGGCGTGGGCGTACGCCCCGACAGGCGTGAGGGCGTTCGCCCACGCGCAGGGGGAGCAGTTACTGTGACCGCCCCTGTTTACGGTGCCAAGACCGCAAGCCCTCCGAAAGGGATACCGGCGCGCAGAAATGGCTGCGGGAGCAGTGGGCACGACAACTCCCCCGTAACGTGAGCCCCACCCACACGGAAAGCGAGGCAGCATCCGATGCCCCCCTTCGAGGTCCCCGAGGGCGATCCCTTCGGTCCGCACAACCTTCCGTACGGCGTGTTCTCCCCGCTCGGCTCCGAGGAGCGCGGTGTCGGTGTCAGGCTGGGCGACCACGTCCTCGACGTGGGCGCCGCGGCCCGCGCACTCGGCTCACCGTACGTCACACTGCTCGCCCGGCCCTCCCTCGCCCAACTACTCGCGGCGGGGCGTACGGCCTGGTCGGACGTGCGGCGAGCGATCACGGCGTGGGTGACGGTGCCCACCCACCGGGAGACCGTCGCGCCCCTGCTGCACCCGCTCTCCGAGGTGACCCTGCACCTCCCCTTCGACGTCGCGGACTACGTCGACTTCTACGCCTCGGAGAACCACGCCCGCAACGTCGGCCGGATCTTCCGCCCCGAAGCCGCCGACTCCCTCACGCCCAACTGGAAGCATCTGCCGATCGGTTACCACGGCCGGTCCGGCACCGTTGTAGTGTCCGGCACGGAGGTGGTACGCCCCTCCGGCCAGCGCAAGGCCCCCGCGGACCCCGAGCCGGTCTTCGGGCCGTCCGTCAGGCTGGACATCGAGGCGGAGGTCGGCTTCGTGGTCGGCATGCCCTCCGCCATGGGCACGCCGGTGCCGCTGAGCGACTTCCGCGACCACGTCTTCGGCCTCTGCCTCCTCAACGACTGGTCCGCGCGCGACCTCCAGGCCTGGGAGTACGTACCCCTCGGCCCGTTCCTCGGCAAGTCCTTCGCCACCTCGGTGTCGGCCTGGATCACCCCCCTGGACGCCCTGGAAAACGCTCGGGTCACGCCCCCCTCCCGCACACACTCCTTGCTCCCTTACCTGGACGACTCCTTTGAGGAGGCCGGCGGCTACGACCTGCGCATCTCCGTCGCCCTCAACGGCCACGTCATCTCCGAGCCGCCCTTCTCCACCATGTACTGGACCGCCGCCCAGCAGTTGGCCCACATGACGGTGAACGGCGCCTTGCTGCGCACCGGCGACCTGTACGGCTCGGGGACGGTGAGCGGAGCCGGCGAGCGCGAGCGCGGGTCGCTGCTGGAGCTGACCTGGAACGGGCGCGACGCCCTCGAACTCCCCGACGGCAAGCGGACGTTCCTGGAGGACGGCGATGTCGTGACGATCACGGCTTGGGCACCAGGGCCGAACGGAACCCGGGTGGGGCTGGGCGAGGTGACCGGGCGGATCGTCCCCGGCGTGTGACCGTTCCCTGTCCGGTCGTCCGGCCAGTCTCCCCACCAACTCCCCCATCCAGTCTCTGTACCGAGCCGTCCAGCCAGAGTCTGTACCGAGCCGTCCGGCCCGTCCCTATATCCAGTCGTCCGGCTCGTCGGGCTCCCCCCAGCCCTCCGGCTCCGGCGTCTCCGGCTCCCCGTCCTCGGGGGCCGGGGAGCCCGGGGACAGCGAGGCGAGCACCTTGAGCACGCCTTCCCCGGACGTGGCGAGCTTCTTCTCGCCCACTCCGCTGATCCCGCCCAGCTCCGCCAGGGAGGTGGGCCCCGCCGTGGCGATCTCCCGAAGTGTCGCGTCGTGGAAGATGACGTACGCCGGAACGCCCTGCTCCTTGGCCTGCGCGGCCCGCCACGCACGCAGGGCCTCGAAGACGGGGACCAGTGCGTCGGGCAGCTCGGCCGCCGCGACCTTGGCCTTGCGCTCGCCCCGCGGCGACGCCGACTGCGAGGTCACTGGCTTCTTCGGCTCTTTACGCAGCGGTACCTCACGCTCGCGCCGCAGCACCGTCCCGCTCGCCTCGGTCAGCACCAGCGTCCCGTACTCGCCCTCGACCGCGAGCAATCCCTGGGCCAGCAACTGCCGTACGACCCCGCGCCATTCGCCTTCGGACAGCTCTTCGCCGATGCCGAACACGGACAGCTGGTCGTGGTCGAACTGTATGACCCTCGCGGTTCTGCGCCCGAGGAGAATGTCGACGATCTGGACCGCCCCGAACTTCTGCCCCCGCTCGCGCTGTAGCCGCACCACCGTGGACAGCACCTTCTGGGCCGCGACCGTGCCGTCCCAGGTCTCGGGCGGGAGGAGGCACGTGTCGCAGTTCCCACAAGCCGTGGTCCCGGCGTCCTGACCGAAGTAGGCGAGCAGCCGGGCGCGGCGGCACTCGGCGGTCTCACACAGCGCGAGCATCGCGTCGAGGTGCGCCGCGGCCCGGCGCCGGAACGCCTCGTCGCCCTCGCCGGACTGGATCAGCTTGCGCTGCTGTATGACGTCGTTCAGGCCATAGGCCATCCAGGCCGTGGACGGCAGTCCGTCGCGACCCGCGCGGCCCGTCTCCTGGTAGTAGCCCTCGACCGACTTCGGCAGGTCGAGGTGGG
>CAMLJW010000135.1 GCA_946480485.1 uncultured Streptomyces sp.
GTCGAACAGCATGATCTTGGGCTGCATCGCCAGCGCCCGGGCGATCGCGACCCGCTGCTGCTGCCCGCCGGACAGCTGCGTCGGATACGAGTCGGCCTTGTCGCCGAGCCCCACCAGGTCCAGCAGCCCGCGCGCCCGCTGCTCGGCCTCGTCCTTGGACAGGCCCAGGACGGTGACCGGTGCCTCGGTGATGTTGCGCAGCACCTTCATGTTCGGGAACAGGTTGAACTGCTGGAAGACCATCCCGATGTTCTTGCGGACCTTGCGGACGTGCTTCTCGCCGGCCGGGACGAGCTTGCCGTTGCGCTCCTCGTGGGTGAGGTAGTCGCCGTTGACCTTGATCGTGCCCTCGTCGGGCATGGCCAGGGTCATCAGCAGACGCAGGATCGTCGTCTTGCCCGAGCCGGACGGGCCGATCAGCGTGACGTGCTTGCCGGAGGCCACCGAGAAGTCCAGCTCGTCGAGGACGACATTGCTGCCGAAACGCTTGGTGACCTTGTCGAAGCGGATCAGCTCGCTGCCGTCCACCGGTGGGTTCTCGTTGCCGTGGTGATCATTCTTCAGAGAGGTGTCAGCGGACAAGACGTCGCTCCAGGGCTCGGATCAGGAGGGAAGCGGGGTAGGCGATGACGATGAAGGCCACACCCACCACGGTGAGCGCCTCCATGGTGAAGGTCTCGTTGCTGAAGGCCTGGGCCTCGCCGAGCATGTCGAAGGCGCCGATGGTCGCGAGCATCGGGGAGTCCTTGAGCATGGCGACGACGTAGTTGACCAGCGACGGCACCACGTAGCGGATCGCCTGCGGCAGGATCACGGCACGCCACGTACGACCCTTGGGCAGGCTCAGCGCCGTGGCCGCCTCCCACTGGCCGGCGGGGACGCCGTCGATGCCCGCGCGGTAGACCTCAGCGGTGTACGTGGAGTAGTGCAGCCCGAGTCCGATGATGCCGGTGGTGAGCGGCGACATCGACGGGCCGAAGTTGGGCACCACGTAGAACAGGAAGAAAAGCTGCACCAGGAGCGGCGTGTCACGGATGAACTCCGTGACGGCGACGACCGGCCAGCGCACCCAGACCTGCGAGGACCGCTGTGCCAGAGCCCACACCAGGCCCAGTGCGAAGGCGATCAGAGTGCCGAGGGCCAGGGCCTGCAGCGTGACGAGCACGCCGTCCCAGAAGCGCGGCATGAAGGCGTCCACTACTTGCCAGTTCATCCCGCACCTCCTGCGGACTGCGCGCCCGCCGGCAGGCTCTCGCCGCGCGGGCTGAGCTTCCCGGTGGTCCCGCCCGTCTTCTGCGGCCGTTGCCCGATCCCGGCCTTCGCCCTGCGCTCCACCAGCCGCATGCAGCGGGTGATGAGGAAGGCGAGAACGAAGTAGAGGACCAGCAGCAGGCTGTAGATCGGGGTGGTCTCGTTGGTGCCCAGCCGGACCAGATTGCCGGCGAAGGTCATGTCGGCCACCGTGATGACGGAGACGAGGGCCGTGCCCTTCAGCAGCTCGATCAGCAGGTTGTTGAACGGCGGCACCATCTCGGGCCAGGCCTGGGGCAGTTCGATCAGGCGCAGCCGCTGCCGGCGGGTGAAGTTGAGCGCGATGCCCGCCTCCCTCTGAGCCGGGGCGACGGCGGCCAGGGAGCCACGGACGATCTCGGAACCGTAGGCGCCGTAGATGAGGCCGAGCGCGCTCACGCCGGCCCACATGGGCACCAGCTGCCAGCCGAAGAGGGGCAGCGCGAAAAACATCCAGATCATCAGCACCAGGGCTGACATGCCGCGGAAGACCTCGAAGTAGACCCCGGCGAGGAAACGGACGATCCGGAACCGCGAAGTGCGTGCGACACCGATGCCGAACGCGATGGCCGCGCCGAGGGCCGCGGAGTACACCGTCACCTGGATGGTGACCCATACACCGGGCAGGAACCAGGTCGTGAAGAACTCCGAACTCATCATCAGCCGCACAGCTCCTTCGCCGTGAGGTCAGTCATCTCGGCCATGCTGAAGCCGAAGGGGCTGACGATCTCGAGAAGCTCCTTGTAGGAGTTCTCCTTGAGCTTCAGCAGTTCCGTGTTGAACGCGTCACGGAAGTTCTTCTCGGACTGCCGGAAGGCGAATCCGCCCGCTCCGTAGGCGGGCTTTCCGTCCACCACGGGCTGGAAGGCCCCGGTCGCCTGGACCCGGTTGGATCCCGCCACCGCGGTCCTGACGGTGATGTTGGTGCCCGCGAAGGCGTCCACCCGCCCCTGGGCCACCGCGTCCAGGCCGGCCACCTGGTCCGGCAGGACCAGGACGTTGTCGATGCCCGCGGCCTTGGCGTAGTCGATCTCGGCGTAGGCCTTGCCGGAAGCGAGTCTGAGGCCCTTCTTCTTGACGTCCTCGTACGCCTTGAGGCCGTGCGGATTCCCCTTCTTGACGATGAAGGCGTCCAGCATCAGGTAGTCCGGGTCGGAGAACAGCACTTGTTCGCATCGGACGGGATTGATGTACATCCCGGCGGACACCACATCGAACTGACGGGCTTTCAGTCCGGGAATGAGCGCGCCGAAGTCCACCGGCACCGGCTTGACCTCGTCGACACCGAGCCGTTTGAAGATCACCTTTGCGATCGCGGGCGCTTCTCCGGTGGCCTGCCCGTCGTCTCCCACATAACCGAAGGGCGGCTCGCTGGCGATGCCGATCTTCGCGACTCCCCGGTCCCGCAGAGTGTCCAGCAGGTTGCCTCCCAGTACCTTCCCCTCATCGGGGACCCGGCTGCAGCCGGCCACCCCGAGACCGCCCGCCGTGCCCAGCGACACCGCTCCGGCGAGCAGCGAGCGGCGGCTGAGTCCGCTGTGGGATCTGTTGTCGGTTCCTGATCGGTTTGCGTGTGGTGGAGCCATGGGCGCGTGGCTACCCGGCTTCAGGCGAGTTATTCAGACTGCTTTTGGCCCCGGTCGATGCCGAGGCACCCTTGATCGCGGGTGGATCATGGGAACCATGGCCGACCGTTACCTCGACGTCTCCCTGGTCAAGCGGGGAGTCCACTGCACGGCAAAGCTCCTCGACGACCGGGCGCCGATCACCTGCGAGGCAGTGTGGAACGCGCTCCCCCTGGGCGGCGACGTCTACCACGCGAAGTACGCCCGCAACGAGATCTACGCCCTCCTGCCCGCCTTCGCCCCCGCAGAGCCACCCCTGGAGAACCCCACCGTCACCCCCATCCCCGGCGACCTCTGCTACTTCTCCTTCTCCGGCACCCAGTTGGGCACGCGGTCGTACGGCTACTCCGGCACCGCCGGGGTCCGGGCGGGCACCCCGGTGATCGACCTGGCCCTGTTCTACGAACGCAACAACCTCCTGCTCAACGGCGACGTGGGCTGGGTGCCCGGCATTGTGTGGGGTCAGGTGGTGGAGGGCCTGGACGCGATGGCGGAGGCCTGCAACGACCTGTGGCGCGCCGGGGCGCTGGGGGAGACGCTGAGCTTCCGCAAATCCTCGGGCGTGTTTCGAAAGTTGCGCCGTCCGCCAGAAGGGCGGGCCCCGCGGCGCCCCCCCATCGGGCGGACGACGGGAAACTCCGGACAGGTCCTGGAAACGGGAGGACTCGGTCGGGGTTACCGGGCCCGGGCCGCGGGGAGCGGCGGGGGAGCCACTTGGGCCACCCCCGCCTCGTACAGCGCATGAGCCGTCCGCAGGACGAGGTCGTCCCGGTGGCGGGCCGCCACGATCTGCAGCCCCACCGGGAGACCGGCCTCGTCCACGCCCACCGGTACGGAGGCCGCGGGCTGCTGAGTCATGTTGAACGGGTAGGTGAACGGCGTCCAGCCGGTCCAGCGGCGATGGCCCGAGCCGCGGGGAACCTCCGCGCCCGCCTCGAAGGCCGTCAGCGGGAGCGTCGGGGTCACCAGGAGGTCGTATGTCTCGTGGAAGCGCCCCATGCGGCGGCCGAGTTCCATACGGACGTCGACGGCCGCGAGGTAGTCGAGGGCGGAGCACCGCGCCCCCAGGCCGCAGATCTCCCGCAGCCCGGGGTCGAGCAGCTCCCGCTGGTGCGGGCCGAGGTGCTGGGTCACCCGGGCGGCCCCACTGAACCACAGCGTGTGGAAGGCCTCCACGGGATCGGTGAAGTCCGGGTCGGTCTCCTCGACGTACGCGCCGAGGGACGCGAGCCCCTGCACCCCGTGGCGTACGGCCGACGCGACGCCGGGCCGTACCGGGACCTGTCCGCCGAGCGAGGGCGAGTACGCGACGCGCAGGCCCCGTACGCCGCCGTCCAGTGCGTCCACGAAGCGGCCGCCCGTCGGCGCGAGTCCGGACCAGTCGCGGGCGTCGGGGCCGCTGATCACGTCCAGCGCCAGGGCGGCGTCGGCCGCGTTCCGGGTCATCGGTCCGACGTGCGCGAGCGTTCCGAAGGCGCTCGCCGGGAACAGCGGCACCCGCCCGTACGTCGGCTTCAGCGCGAAGATCCCGCAGAACGCGGCGGGGATACGGACACTGCCGCCGCCGTCCGTACCGAGCGCCAGCGGCCCCGCGCCCAGCGCGACGGCCGCGGCGGCGCCTCCGCTCGACCCGCCCGACGTACGCGACACGTCGTAGGGATTGCGCGTCACCCCGGACTGCGGGGAATCCGTGACGCCCTTCCACCCGAACTCGGGCGTCGTCGTCCTGCCCAGGAAGACGGCGCCGTGCTCACGCAGCCGGGCCACGGAGGGCGCGTCCTCGTCCCAGCGCCCCTCCGGGCGTACGGTCCTCGAGCCCTTCAGGGTGGGGCCGCCCCGCATCAGCAGGATGTCCTTCACCGTGACCGGCACCCCGTCCACGAGACCGACCGGCTCACCCCGCCGCCACCGCTCGGCCGACTCCCGCGCCTGGGCGAGCGCCTCGTCGACCTCGAGGCGCACGAAAGCGTTCACGGACGGCTGAACGTCCTCGGCCCTCCGCAGCGCGGCCCGCGTCACATCCACGGGGCTGAATTCACCCTTGCGGTATCCGTCGACGAGTCGTACTGCGGTGAGCTCGGTGAGCTCGGTCATCCGCCCTCCAGGAGGTTCAGTGCCAAGGAAGTGCCAAGGAAGTGCCGGGGAAGTGCCGGGGAGGTTCGCTGCCCGGGTCAGGTGCCGGGGAGGTTCAGTGCCCGGGTACGTACCCACGCTGCTTGTCGACCACGTTGGGCAGTGGCCTGCCCGCCTCCCAGTGCTCGTACAACTCCACGAACTGCGTGCCCAGTTCCTCCCGCCAGCCGATGGTGTCCCCACTCATGTGCGGCGACACGATCAGCCCGGGGACCTCCCACAACGGGCTCTCGGAGGTGAGGGGCTCGTGTTCGAAGACATCGAGCGCCGCCCCAGCGATCCAACGCTTCGACAGGGCATGCGCGAGCGCGTCCTCGACGACGAGCTGCCCCCGCCCGACGTTGATGAAGCGGGCGGACGGCTGCATGATCCCGAAGCGCCGTGTGTCGAACATCTCGTATGTCTCCGGCGTGAGCGGCGCCGCCGACACCACCCAGTCCGCGCGCGCCATCAGCCCGTCCAGCTCGTCGGGGCCGTGGACGCCGGAGCGCGCACCACGGCCCACCAGGGCCGTGATGATGCCGAGGTCCTTCAGCGTCTTCACGATCGCCCGCCCGATCGGCCCCGAACCCACCACGCACGCGCGTGTGCCCGCGACCCGCTGTGATTCACGGTGCCGCCACTCCCGGGCCCGCTGCAGCTCCCACGTACGCGGGAGATCCTTGGCCATCGCGAGGACGAGCGCCGCCACGTACTCGGCGATCGGCTGGTCGAAGACGCCGCGCGCGTTCGTCACCACCGTGTCGGACGCGGCGAGCTCCGGGCACATCAGGTGGTCCACGCCCGCGCTCGCCGTGTGCACCCAGCGTGGCCGCGGACCCTCGCCGGGCCAGGCGCGGCGCACCGCGTGCGAGGAGAAGTCCCACACCAGCAGGACGTCCGCCGAGGGGAGGCGCGAGGCCAGCGTCGACTCGTCCGCGTGCTCGATCCGGACCCGCCCGGTGAGCCGGTCGAGCCGTGGGAGCGGTTCGGCGTCCAGCACCAGCAGGGTCGTCTTGTTCTCGGCCATCTGTGGGGGCCTGGGAGCGGTCGTCGGGGGGAAACCGTTTCGCAATGCGAGTCCGCTTCTCTGTAGTCCGGGCACTGTTGCGGGGCATCGGCAGCAGTCGTCTGAGATGCGCGGATTGACCACGCTCGCACCCGAACCTACCTTCGTCAGCATGGGTCTGTAACGAGCCCATACTCTGTCCCGACGTCCCGGCATGCGCCGGCTTGTGTCCCCCCGGCCCACCGGGCCGGTCTCCACCGCACGCACGACTTGAGTTTGGGGCCTGCCCATGGACGTCTCCTTCCTTGGCGGACCGCTCCGGCAACGGGGCGTCGGCGTCGTCGCTCCCTTCGACTTCGCCCTCGATCGCGAACTGTGGCGCTGGGTGCCGGACGATGTCTCGCTGCACCTGACCCGTACCCCTTTCGTGCCCGTCGAGGTCAGCCTCGACCTGGCGCGGCTGGTCAGCGAGCATGAGACGCTCGGCGAGGCGGTGTGCGCGCTGAACGCGGTCGGGCCCGAGATCGTCGCGTACGCCTGTACGTCGGGCAGCTTCGTCGGCGGTATCGCGGGCGAGCGCGCGATGTGTGCGGCGATGACCCGCGCGGGCGCGGTGCCGGCCCTGACGACTTCAGGCGCACTGCTCGAAGCGCTCGGGGAAGTGGGGGCCAGCCGTATCGCCCTGGTCACGCCCTACACCGTCTCCGTGACCCAGGCCCTGGAGGACTACCTCGCCGAGGGCGGCGTCCAGGTCACCGAGCGTGCCTGCCTGGGCCTGACCCGGCACATCTGGAAGGTCCCGTACCGGGACGTTGTCGACATGGCCCGCAGCGCGGGAGGCGGAACCGCCGACGCGCTCTTCATCAGCTGCACCAATCTCCCCACCTACGACGTGATCCCGCAGCTGGAGGCCGAACTTCGCATCCCGGTCCTCTCGGCCAACCAGGTGACGATGTGGGCCGCTTTGCGCCATATGGGTACGAGGGCCGTGGGGCCCTATCAGGCGCTGATCGACCAGTCGGCGCGACAGCGGCCCGTACTGCCGGAAGAACAGGAAGGTTGGGCATGACGGCACTCGGATTCCTCTACCCGGGCCACTCGGCCGAGGACGACTACCCGCGCATCGAGCAACTCCTGGGCAGCGACATCCGCCTCCCGCTCGTCCACACGGACATCGGCGAGGACGCCCACCGCGTCGACGCCCTCCTGGAGATGGGCTCGGCGGGCCGGCTCGCCGCCGGTGTCGAGGAGCTGCGCCTGTCCGGGGCCGAGGCGGTGGTCTGGGCGTGCACCAGCGGCAGCTTCGTATACGGCTGGCAGGGCGCCCACGAACAGGTCAGGGCTCTTGCCGTGGCGGCAGGTATGCCCGCCTCCTCCACGTCCTTCGCCTTCGCCCACGCCGTACGCGAGATCGGCGCCGAGCGGGTGGCGATCGCGGCGACCTATCCGGACGACGTGGCCGCGCTGTTCGCCGCGTTCCTCAAGGACGCGGGGGTGGAGGTGGTCTCCGTGCGGGGGAGCGGCATCGTCACCGCCGCGGAGGTGGGGACCTGGGGCGAGGACGAGGTTCTCGCGCTCGCCCGGGAGGGCGACCACCCCGACGCGGAGGCGGTGCTGCTGCCCGACACGGCCCTCCATACGGCGTCCCACATCCCGGCCCTGGAGGAGGCCTTGTCCAAGCCGGTCCTCACCGCCAACCAGGTCACGGTCTGGGAGGCCCTGCGGCTGGCCGACCGCCGGGTGAACGCTCCGGAGCTGGGGGCGCTGTTCACCAAGGAGCCGATCGTTCAGGTATGAGGGGTTGACCTCGCCCCGCCGCCTCCCGTCCCGTCCCGTTCCTGGGTGCTGCGCCCCAGACCCCCCGATCGGCTGAACGGCCTCGTCCTCGATGCCGGACGGGTCGAAATCAGCCCCTCAGGCGTTTGAGGAGCCGGCGGCCCCGGGGGCCGGCCGACGGGAAACGCTGTCTGGGCCGGTCGGAGCCCCGGAAGGAGGGGGACGGGCGGCGGGGGCGGAATAGGACCCCGTACGCCCCCCCGTTCAGTGCGACGCGGGCTCGCGAACCCCGCGTCGCACTGAACACGAGGCACCCGCCGTGGCGGCAGACGGGATCGGGCGACCTGCGCGTGCGCTCGTACGAGCTGATCGCGGACGCCTACGGGTTGCCGCGGACCTGGGGCTGAGGGCCGCCATCCGCTGTCAACAGTGCGGAGATACGATCCGGCGCCACCGGGCGGGAGTACAGCCATCCCTGGCCGGTGTCGCAGCCGATGCGGCGCAGGCGGGAAGCCTGGCCTGAGGTTTCGACGCACTCGGCGGTGACCGTCAGGCCCAGGCGGTGGGCGAGTTGGATGAGGGCCTCCACGATGACCTCGTCGGCGGGGTTGGCACGGTCGCCCGCCTCCTCGTACTGGAAGCCGCGCACGAAGGAGCCGTCGAGCTTCAGGACGGAGACGGGGAGGCGGCTGAGGTAGGCGAGGTTCGAGTACCCCGTGCCGAAGTCGTCGATGGCGATGCGTACGCCCATGTCGCTGAGCGCCTGCAGAGCCTGCAGCGGGCGGCCCGCGGAGCCCATCACGGCCGACTCGGTGAGCTCCAACTGCAGAAGACGCGGGGCGAGTCCGGTCTCCGCGAGGATCGTCGCGACATCCGCCACCAGGTCGGAGTCCCAGACCTGACGCACCGCCACGTTCACGCTCACGAAGACCGGCGGCACATCAGGATGGTCCAGCTGCCAGCGGCGCGCCTGCCGGCAGGCGGTGGCCAGGACCCAGCGCCCGAGCTGCAGGATCGAGCCGTCTTCTTCCGCGAGTCCGATGAACCGATTCGGCGTCAGGGTGCCGAACTGAGGATGGTTCCAGCGGACAAGCGCCTCGACTCCGCGCACGCCGCCGTCCTCCATCTCCACCAATGGCTGGTACTCCAGGGCGAATTCACCCCGTTCGATGGCGGGCCGGAGGGTGGAGGAGAGGGCCTGGCGGGTCATCCGGTGGGCGTTGCGCTCCGGGTCGAAGAGCGTCCAGCGGGACTTGCCGTCGGCCTTCGCCCAGTACAGCGTCGTGTCGGCGGCCTGCATCAGACAGGTCGCGGTGGTGCCGGCCGCGTGCCGCTCGACGACCCCGATCGAGGCCGAGACGGAGAGCCGCTGCCCGGAGAGGTCGAACGGCGCCTGGAGGGACTTCAGTACGGACTCGGCGAGCGCCGCCATCTGTTCCGCACCCGTCGAGTCCTCGACCAGCAGCGCGAACTCGTCGCCGCCGAGCCGGGCGACCAGCGGCGTGGCCGTCCTCGCGTACCCGGCCTCGTCCGCGCAGCGCGTCAGCCGCTCGGCGACGGCCGCGAGCAGCCGGTCGCCGATGTGGTGGCCGAGCGTGTCGTTGACCGCCTTGAACCCGTCGAGGTCCAGATAGCACAGCCCGATCCGGCCGGTGCCGGAGTCCTCGAACGTCTCCACCTCCAGCGCGGCCGAAAGCCGCTCGAAGAACAGGGTGCGGTTGGGTAGCCGGGTCACCGGGTCGTGCATCTGCAAGTGCCGCAGTCGCGCCTGGAGTTCACGGCGGGCACTGATGTCCGAGACGGAGAGCAGCACCGCCCGCTCCTCCTCGGGCAGCGGCGAGACCGTCACCTGGACCCAGAGCGAGTGGCCGTCGGGATGCTTGAGCCGGCGGGTGCAGCGAAGTCTGGCCTGGCGACCGTGGAGCACCTCGCGGTACGCGTGCCAGGTGCGGGCGTCGGAGGCCAGGTCCACCAGGTCGGCGGCGACCCGGCCCGCGAGACCGCCCGGGCCCGCACCGAGCAGCGCGGCCAGCGTGTCGTTGGCCGTGACGACCAGGCCCTCGCGGTCGATGACGGCCATCGGGAGGGGCGCGGCGGCGAAGGCGGCGAGGTAGGTGCGGGCTTCGACACCTGGCACGGCGGTCTCGGTGCTTGGGGTACGGGCGTCGACGCACGAGGTGCATGTGTCGACGCATGGGGCCGTCTGCTCGTAAGGAGGGGACTCCTGATCACTCTCTGTGATGGCCGGCCGGTCGATGTCTGCCACAGGCGCCGGCCCATCGGGCGTTCCGCTCACCGTTCGCTCCCGCTGTGCACTCGTTCTCGTACAGGTCTCGTCGGGTGGTCGGTCGGGGCTGGACGGCCGCTCTAGCCGTGTCCGCGCAGGAAAGTGTGCCGATCATAGAGGCTGGCCGTGAGGCCTTTCAGCTAATGCTCGGTGTTCCGGAACAACGGCTTCCCGTGGCAGACCGTTTCTGCCCGCACCTGGACGGGTTCCTTCATTGGCCGATCGCTTGTGACGTTCCGTGAGTGTTCGGGGTGTCGGCCCCCTCGCTCGGACTCTGGGCCGGATGTCAGCTCTCTCACCCTTCTGGTGCAGGCAAACAGGGCATAGATGATCAAATCAGCACAGGCTGGTGCGGTATTCCGAATTCGGTACCCGGAGGTCGATGTGCCGCGTCCGCTCCCCCTCATCAAGGGGCTCACACCTGGTGAGGCGCGACCTCGTTGGCGTGGTCCTGCGGCCGTGTTCACTTCCATGACGGCGCTCGCCGCCACCTCTCTGGTCGCGGGCCCCTCGGTCGCCGCGCCCCTCTCGGTTCCGTGCGCCCTGAAGCGC
Organism: uncultured Streptomyces sp.; assembly: GCA_946480485.1. The sequence goes on from CAMLJW010000135.1 coordinate 10,652, forward strand.
ACCGATGCGCACCACTCCGAGGGCCTGGACACCTGGAACGCCTCGTATGTGCGCCCCAGTCGCCGCCTCGACGCGGTGATGGTCTTCCTCTCCTTTCCGGACTCCGAGCGGCTGACCAGCCCTGCCGAACTGACGGGCGACTACTTCCCGGCCACCAGCCGGTTCTTCGAACGGTCCTCCTACGGCAGGTTCACCCTGCGTCCGCACCCGCTCCGAGAGTGGATCCGGATGCCGCAGGCCTCCACCGCGTACGCCATGCGGCGCGACTGGAACCCCGCGCGCCGCTCCGCGTATCTGCGCGACGCCCTCTCCGCCTCCGACAGACGCGTCGACTTCTCGCGCTACGACGTCGTCTACTTCGTCGCCGATCCGGACGCGCCCGGCGTCGACTCGGACGCGACGAAGGTGGTGAACCTGGATGCGCCGCTGCGGGCCGACGGCAAGGACATCCGACGCGTGGTCACGGTTTTCGAGAACCACCCGCCGGACCGGCTGGTTCTCGCCCATGAGACGGGCCACGTCTTCGACCTGCCCGACTTGTACCACCGGCCCACGGACGGCAAGGGCGACTGGGACACGCACGTCGGTGACTGGGACCTCATGGGCAGCCAGTTCGGCCTTGCGCCCGACCTGTTCGGCTGGCACAAGTGGAAGCTCGGCTGGCTGCCGCCTCGGCAGGTGGCGTGTGTGCAGAGGGCGGATGCCGCGGGTGGTGGCACTGGCGGTGCCGGTGGTTCCGGCGCTACAGGCGGTGCGCGGCTGACGCTGGAGCCGTTGGAAGCGGTGCCGACGGCGGTCGCCCCCAGATTCAGTTCCTCCAGCCCGCCAGCGGCGTGGTCGATCTCGTCTGCGCCGCGGGAAAGGCAGGCGGCGTAGCCGCCGAACTCCTGGCCGAGCGTCATCGGCACGGCGTCCTGCAAGTGCGTGCGC
>CAMLJW010000136.1 GCA_946480485.1 uncultured Streptomyces sp.
CCGAGACCAAGCACCCTCCCCGAGGCGCGAAGCACCACTCATCACAGCCCTCCCCCACAACTCCAGGAGACCCCGTGCGCATCATCGCGGTGACCACGTTCTCACTGCCCGTCGACTTCTCCCTCAGCAGCCTGATCGAGGACCGGGCGGCGATCGTGGAGCCGCTACGAACATGCTTCCCAGGACTCCAGCAACGGATGTCCGAGCAAGACGGTTCCCAAACCGGGGACGACGACCACATCGTCCTGGACTACCCCGAACCGAACAACGCAGCGCGCATCAAGAACGCCCTGTTAGACGGCACCATCCAGATACGGGACACCGAATCCGGCCTCGACTTCAACGCGCGGATCTACATCAGCAGTCTATCGATCGGATTCGCCGTACTGGAACTTCCACCATGCCCAGCCGACATCGACCTGCACCTCGACAGACCAGGCCACGGCCAAGGACTCAGAGAACTCGAGGCACCTTACCGCAGAGCCCTCGGCCACCACATCCGTATCTGGTGCGAAAACATGCAACGCACCCTGACCCCCCTCAACTCCATCACCGACCGGCTCACCACCGACGGAATGCTCCCCGCCGCAAAGATGCTGTGGTGGCATCGAATACTCCTCGACCCAGGCGAAAACATTCCCGTCAGCGTTCGCATCGGGATCGCCTGCCACCTGGGACAGGCGACCTGCTCGATCGGCTACCTCTTCACAAGCATCACAAACGCCGACGAGGAGTCCCTCCAGGAATACGTCAGCGGGCTGATCCTGGCCTCACAGAACTGGCTGATCATCGACGACGCCACCAGACTCACCGCAAGCCGACTGATGCGCATCGAGGCGGGTGAGCCATACAACCAGACAGAAATCGACCGGCAATACGACCAAATCCTCGACCTCACCAACAAAGCGACCTTCCGCAGCGTGGTCTTCAGCGAAAGCATCCGCTACATATCCAACGCAGAGCTGACCGTGAAAAACGCCGTGGACGAAGCATGGGGCATCACCGAGGAAGGCCGAACCCTCACCGACCGCATGTCCGCCCTACGAGAAATCTTCAACCTCCGCCGCGAACACGTCGCAAACCGCCGCGACGAATCCCGCAACAAAGTCATCACCGCCCTCACCTCACTCACCGTCCTCCAATGCATCTTCGCCTGGTACGACTTCTACACCCAAAACGACGTCACACCCGGCCCCACACCACGCCCCCTCATATCCACTGCCACACTGGCCCTCACCATCACCAGCCTCGCCGTAATACCCCTCACCACCCACCTCTACAAAAAAATCTCCACATACCTACGACACAACACGAATCGCCGTACTACGCGCTCAGCCACACGATCATGGACGGCCGCCTGCCGCGCTCGGGCGACCCGGTCGGCATCAAGCAGGAGACGTGGTCCCACCAGGAGACGTGATCCCTGCTGACGCTCTACCAAGGCGCTTGGGACGGTCATGGACGGCCTGCCAGAATCCGTCCCGGGCACCGATCCGGACCGCTGCACGGTGACCGCCATCGGCAGAGGTCTGCGGCGGGCGGTCGGCGCTGTCCGCACTGGACGCGCCGGCCACCCCAGGGCCCCGACCGGGCGCTACCGGCGAAAGGTGACCGGGATGTAGAGGTCGTAGGTGCGGTCGTTGGTCGCGGTAAAGTCGGCCCGGGTCACGATCGCGCACTTCACGTCGATGTCGCACACCGTGCCGTCCGCCAGCTGGGGCTTCAGCTTGAGCGTGGCGTAGAAGGAGCCGCCCGGCCCGTAGCGGGAGGTGATGCCGGGCGTTCCGGTGTCGGTGTTGGTCACCCGGTGCGCGGCACCGCTGGTGTCTCCGGCGCCCCTGCCCAGGCAGGGTGTCGGACGAGCGGTGTATGTGGCGGGGTCGTCCACGTCGACCGAGTCGGGGACAACGCAAAGGGCGATGAAAATGCCCTGGTCGGTGTTGTAGCCCGCCCCGAACACCGGCACGTGCTGTCCTTGGGCCGACAGGGTTGTGGGCGCGGCGAGTGTCAGGTTGTACGTGTCGCCGTCGGTTGTGGTGGTCTGTCGGGTCTTGACGGTCAGGGGCGCCGCCGAGGCGGAGGTGGCCAGGCCAATGGTGAGGGCGGCTGCGACGGCCGTGACCGCAGCGGCGCGAGTAATACGTGACATGGGGGGAGTAAACCCTTCCATCGAGGAGGAATCAGCTCTCCCGCAGTAAGTTACTTGTGGTCGGCAACGGCCCCTCACCCGGGGTCACTTGGAACTTAGCGCTACCCCTGGCGCACCCACGGCCCCGGCGTAGTTCCTCTCTGTCCGGTTTGGTGATGGTTGATCAGATGCCGTAGACGGCGAAGGCGTCGCGGTGGTTGAGGAGGTCGCGGCGGGCGTGGGCGATGTTGGCGCGTCCGGCGAGGCGGGTGGTGCTGATGGCGAGGTTGCGGAAGGTGGCCATCGCTCGGGGCGCGGTTCCGGTCCTGAGCTGGGAGTTGTCCTCGTGGAAGGTGACGTCCCGCACCCAGTGGATCTTGTTTTCGATGGTCCAGTGTGATTTCTCGTAGTGGTTGAGGTGGGTGGGGCCTCGAGGCCGGCGGGCAGGCTGGTGACGCCGTGGGCGATTTCCTTGCTTGTCCAGTCGCCGTCCAGGTCGCCACTGTCGCGGCGGAGCCTGAAGACCTGGGCGGCACCGGGGAAGAGGGAGTGATCGGCGGGGCGGTGCGGATGGTGCGGCGCTCCACGCGCCAGATCGCCGTGATCGAGTCACCGCCGACCACCAGCGTTGCGCACGCGGTCAGTACCAGAACCACCGTCAAGGGGTGCCGCCGCCCCCGCTTCGCACGCCGGTCCGGAACCTGCTGCAAAACCTCCTGGCCAGCGCGGACTCCACATCCAAGGGACCCGAGGAGAGCTCGGCCTCCCACAGCGCGAGGTCGGCGAGCTAGCCAACGGCAGGCGAGATCAGCGAAGATGTGGGCACGAGCGCGACTCCTGTGACGATCTTTTGGCCTAGAGACCTGAAAGATCATCAGAGGTCGCGCTCTTCCTGCAACTCAAGCCCACGAGCTGGCAGGAACACAGACAGACCGACTCAAGCTGGAACTATGCCGGGGCAGTGCTGGCGCACCGGCATGGTCATAAATTAATTTGCGCAGGAAGCAACAAGAGACTCGCAGCGGTGAGGCCCGTAATTTCAGTGGTTTCGAACGGAGCAGTCTATGAATTCCTCTGAACGACAACTCGCGGACAGTGAGCCGATCGCCATCGTCAGTATGGCCTGCCGGTACCCGGGTGATGTGTCGTCCCCCGAGGGACTGTGGCAGTTAGTGACGGAGGGAAGGGATGCAATATCCCCCTTTCCGGACAACCGCGGCTGGGATCTGGAGACGCTGTTCGATCCAGACGCGGTCGGCAGATCCTCCACCCGACACGGTGGATTCCTGCATAACGCCGCGGATTTCGATCCCGAGCCCTTCGGTATATCGCCGAAGGAGGCCATGGGGATGGACCCCCAGCAGAGAATGCTGCTCGAGACGTCGTGGGAATTACTGGAGCGGGCGGGAATCGCTCCGACGTCTGTCCGGGACAGCAGCACCGGCGTGTTTGTGGGACTCATGTATAACGACTATTGGGCCCGGTTCGTCAATGACGGACACCATCGCACCGCGGAACTGACACTGGGGTCGGCGCCGAGCGTGGCAGTCGGCCGGATCTCCTACGTTCTGGGATTACATGGCCCGTCGGTCGCGGTGGACACGGCCTGCTCCTCCTCGCTTGTCGCGATCCACTGGGCGATGCAGGCGTTGCGGGCCGGGGAGTGCCCATTAGCCGTGGTGGGCGGCGCGACGGTGATGTCGACTCCCAACTCGTTTGTCACCTTCAGTAAGATGCAGGGCCTGTCCCCGGACGGCAGGTGCAAATCCTATGCAGGCGCCGCGGATGGTACCGGTTGGGGCGAGGGGGTAGGCCTGCTGCTCCTGGAGCGACTGTCCGACGCCCGGCGCAACGGCCACCCGGTGCTCGCGCTGATCCGTGGAAGTGCCGTCAATTCCGACGGTTCCTCCAAGCGCTTGACCACACCGAGTGGGCCTGCTCAGGAGCAGGTCATCCTCGGCGCCCTTGCAAGCGCGGGACTGTCCCCCGCAGATGTCGACGTCGTCGACGGACACGGTACCGGCACGGCCCTGGGCGATCCGATCGAGGCCGAGGCGCTACTGGCCACCTACGGGCAGACCCGGGAGACACCCCTGCTACTGGGCTCGGTCAAGTCCAACATCGGTCATTCCCAGGCTGCCGCGGGGGTCGGAGGCATCATCAAAATGGTGCAGGCCATGCGGTACGGCACGGTACCCAGGACCCTGCATGTCGACCAGCCGTTGCCGCAGGTGGACTGGTCCGGCGGCTCGGTGGAACTCGTGGTGCGGGAACGGCCCTGGCCGCAGTCACACCGCCCCCGCCGGGCCGCGGTGTCCGGGTTCGGTATCGGCGGCACCAACGGGCACGTCATCCTGGAACAAGCGCCCGACGAGGAGCGCGAGTCGCCGACTGGCACCGGGCCGGCGGTGCCGTGGCTGCTGTCCGGAGCCAGTGCGGAGGCGCTGCGTGCTCAGGCCGATGAGCTGAGCACCGTCGCCCCCCGGCCCACCGTCGATGTGTCCTGGACCCTGGCCGTGGGGCGGTCGGCGCTCAAGTACCGCGCCGCCGTTCCGGCGGGTGACCACGAGGCGCTCGCCGCACTCGCGGCCGGCGAACGGCATCCGGCGGTGATTTCCGGCCAGGCCGGTGATCACCGGCTGGCGGTGCTGTTCACCGGTCAGGGCTCGCAGCGGCAGGACATGGGGGTCGCGCTGAGCGAGTTCTTCAGCGTCTTCGCCAAGTCGTTCTCGGAGGTCTGCGAGGGGCTGGACCGTCATCTCGAACGCCCGCTGCGGGAGGTGATATCCGACCACCCCGATCTGCTGCACCGCACCGACTTCGCGCAGGCCGGCATCTTCGCCTACGAGGTGGCGATGTACCGACTTCTGGAGTCATGGGGTGTCAGGCCCGATTACCTGGCCGGTCATTCGGTCGGTGAACTGGTGGCGGCACATGTGGCAGGGGTACTCGACCTTGCTGATGCCGCCGCGATGGTGACCGCACGTAGCCGGCTGATGAGCGCCCTGCCCGCCGGCGGTGCGATGGTCGCGGTGGAAGCCGACGAGGCGGAAGCGGCCGACGTTCTGGCGGGCGTGACGGGCGTAGTCGTGCTGGCCGCCGTCAACGGCCCGCGATCGGTGGTCCTTTCCGGCCAGGACGCGGCCGTGGCGGCGGCTGCCGGGGTGTTCGAAGCCCGGGGCCGCCGGACACGTCGTCTTCTGACGAGCCACGCGTTCCACTCGCCTCTGATCGAACCGATGCTTGCCGACTTCCGCACGGCGATCACGAACACGGCCTTCCGCGCACCGCAGATCCCGATCATCTCGACTGCGACCGGGCTGCGGGCCACCGCCGAGGAACTCGCCGTACCCGAGTATTGGGTGAACCAGGCCCGCCATACGGTGCGGTTCGCGGACGGGGTACGGACCCTGGACGCCTCCGGTGTCACCGCCTATCTGGAAGTAGGTCCCAGCAGCGCGCTCGCGTCCCTGGTCGAGGAGAACACCGCGGCTGCGGCCCCCGTCGTCGCCACTACTAGCCGCAACCGGACCGGTGAGGTCTCCGCCGCTCTCGACGCACTGTCCCACCTGCACGTCAACGGTCTCCCGGTGGACTGGGAGGCGGTCTTCGCCGGCACTGGCGCCCGACACATCGAGCTGCCCACGTACCCCTTCCGAAGGAAGCGGTACTGGCAGGACCGGCGGATACCCAGAACCGTAGGCGGCAACAGCCTCGGACATCCGCTCCTGAACCACTCCGGGCCGGTTCCCGGAACCGGTCGAACGCTCTGCTGGGGCACGCTCTCGACGGCCTATCAGCCATGGCTTGCCGACCACGTGGTCGGGGGCCGGGTCATCCTGCCCGCCACCGCGTTCGTCGAACTCGCCGGGCGGGCGGGCGATGAGGTGCAGTGCCCGGTGACAGAGGAACTCGTCGTCCACACGCCCCTGGTTCTGCCGTCGCCGGGTGAGGTGTTGGTGCAGGTCCTGGTGGGCGAACCCGACGAGCAGGGCCGGCGCAGTGTCGAGGTGTACACATGCCCGGCCGAGGACAGAGCGCGGGAGAACTGGTCCCAGCACGCCACCGGGACGCTGACGCCCGACGACGACAGCCCGGTGGATGTTCCGGAGTTCGGAGAGTGGCCGCCGCCCGGCGCCATCCCGGTGGACGTCGGGAGCGGGTACGCCGCGCTCGCGGACGAGGGACTGGAGTACAGGTCCGCATTCCAGAACGTGAAGGCTGCGTGGCGGCGGGGCGACGAGGTGTTCGCCGAGGTCCTCCTGGCGAAGGAATGGCGTTCTCAGGACCAGGGCTTCCGGCTGCACCCCGCGCTCTTCGATGCGGCGCTGCACGCGTTGGTGCTCGCGTCACCGCGCGAGGCTACCGAGGACGCCGGTATCCGGCTGCCGTTCGCCTTGAAGGACGTGCGGCTGTTTGCCGCGGATGTGCACAAGGTACGGGTACGGCTACGGCGCACCGATGACGGTGACCTCTCTCTCGATCTGTTCAGTCCGCACGGGGCGCCGGTGGCGCGCGCGGGGTCGGTGGTCACCAAGGCCGCCCCGCTTGGTGGTGCCTCGGGCGCGTCGGCGGGATCCCTGTACGCAATAGAGTGGACCGCCATCGGGCCGAGCCGCGGGGGCACCACGGCCGCGGCGGACGCGGTGGTGCGTTGTGAGGGCGAGAGCAGCGGTCCGAACACCGTCGCCGCAGTGCATACTGCGACCTCCGCGGCACTGAATGTGCTCCAGAACTGGATCGCCGACGAATCCCACCAGGGCGGTCGGCTGGTACTGGTGACCCGGAACGCCACCGCGGCGGATCCCGATCTGGCCGCAGCCGCGGTCTGGGGCCTCGCCAGGACCGCTCAAATGGAGCATCCCGACCGGGTGGTGCTGATCGACCTCGACGGCAGCACCGCGTCCGAGGAGGCACTGCCTGCTGCAATGGCATCCGGAGAGCCACAGCTCGCTCTGCGGGGCGGCGCGACGCTGGTACCGCGATTCGTCAGGCGGGAGGGGGACTCCGGCGGCGCCATCGACACCAGCGGCACGGTCCTGATCACCGGTGGCACCGGCTCGCTCGGCTCCCTGCTGGCCGGGCATCTGGCCACCGCGCACGGTGCCAGGAACCTGCTGCTGGTGAGCCGGAGCGGTATGGCAGCAGACCGGCTCGCGGAGCTTCGGGCCGGTCTCCCGGACGACACCCGAGTGCAGGTCGTCGCCTGCGACGTCGCTGACGAGGCGGCATTGGCCCGGTTGTCCGGCGAGGCGCAGCCACCGCTGAGCGCGATCGTCCATGCCGCCGGGGTGCTCGACGACGGGGTACTGGGAGCCCTGACACCGGACCGGGTAGCCACGGTGTTTCGTCCGAAGGTTGACGCGGCCTGGCACTTGCACGAACTGGCGGAGCGCGCCGGCATCACCTCGTTCGTCCTGTTCTCCTCCATCACAGGCCAGGTCGGCAGTCCGGGCCAGGGCAGTTACGCCGCCGCCAACTCCTTCCTCGACGCGCTGGCCAGATACCGTACGGCCCGGGGCATGCCGGCGCTGTCGCTGGCCTGGGGGCCGTGGGGACACGGCACAGGGATGGCCGCGGACCTCATCGATACGGGGCCGCTGACGCCCCTGTCGGCCGAGGACAGCCTCGCCCTGTTCGACAGCGCTCTCGGCGCCGGCACCGACGTCCTCGCACCGATCCTGGTGAACCGGCGAAAACTGGGCCCCAGCCGGATGCCCGTCCCGGCAGTGCTGCAGGCAATGGTGCGAACCACCCGCTCCGGCGGCACAGCGAGCGACACCGTGACCGGCCCGTCGGCATGGCGGGCACGCCTAGCAAGGCTGCCCGTGAACGAACGGCTGGCAGAGATGACGACCCTCGTCCGTTCCGAGGCAGCTGACATCCTCGGTTATTCTGAGGCGAGTGCCATGCCATCCGGGCAGACTTTCGGGTCACTCGGATTCGATTCGCTGGGAAGCATTACCTTCCGCAATCGGCTGAACGCGGCCACCGGGCTGCGGCTGCCTACCACCATCGCGTTCGACGTGCCGACCCTAGAAAAGCTGGGCGCGTACTTGCTCGATCTGCTGACGGAGCGGCAGCCGACAGCAGACCCCTCGCTGGCGCCGCAAGCGCCGGCCGGGGGGCGGCTCGCCTCGTTCTACCGCGGAGTGTGCGAATCCGGCGACTTCATCGCAGCGATGAACCTTCTGATAGCCGCGTCCCGGGCACTGCCGACATTCGGCGCCGAGACCAGCCGGCAGCACGTCGTCCAGCCGACCCGGATGGCAAGCGGTCCCAACGGGCCGGCACTGGTCTGTTTTCCGAGCTTCTTCCCTCCGGCGGGCCTCGGCACCTACGGCAGGTTCGCAGAGTGCTTCGAAGGCGATCGGGACATGTTCGAAATCCAGTATCCAGGCTGACCAGCGGAAGCCACGTTCCGGAGGACTGGGAGACGCTCATCACCATGCACGCGGATACCGTCCGAACCCACTTCGCGGACCGCCCGTTCGTCGTGGTCGGACACTCCATCGGCGGATGCACCGCTCAGGCAGTCACCGAAAAACTGGTCGCCATGGGCGCCCCGCCGGCGGGGCTGGTCCTGGGCGATACCTATCAGGTCACGGAGGACACTCGTGACCAGCAATGGCTCCTTGGCCTGCCGGCGAGCCGCGTCTCCCGGGCGGGTGACCAGTTCGAAGCACTGGTCGGGGACACGCCTTTGGCGGCCATGGGCGCCTACAACCGCATGCTTGAGGCGTCCTGGCGGGTCGCCCCGGTCGCCGTGCCCACCCTGCTCGTGCGGGTCTCGGAACCGATGCCGGACATGCTGGACGGAGATCCGGGGCGGGAGTGGCGATCCACATGGCCGCAACCGCACGACTGTGTGGACGTCCCGGGAAACCACGAGGAACTGCCCTACGAGCACGTGGACACTTTCACCACGGCCATCCGTGACTGGATCGAGCAGAAGCTGAACGCCACGGGACGGCCGGGCCGTCGCCCCGTTTGACCCGTGTAATTCCGGGGTTCGTAGTCGGTGTGGTGACACGGCCCCGGCGTAGTTCCTCTCTGTCCGGTTTGGTGATGGTTGATCAGATGCCGTAGACGGCGAAGGCGTCGCGGTGGTTGAGGAGGTCGCGGCGGACGTGGGCGATGTTGGCGCGTCCGGCGAGGCGGGAACTATGCCGGGGCCGTGCTGGCGCACCGGCATTACCCGTCACTCGAACTTCGATGACACGAACCTACCGGTGACGAAGTCGGCCTGCTCAAGAACCTGAGTTCAGGCTGCCCCGAACGACACGTACTCTTTACCCTGCTTCCTTCGCTCTGGCGAGGGCTTCGTCCGCTCTCTTGCTCACTCTGGAGGCGACCTTCTCCTGCAGGGGAGAAGAACGCGGCGGCGGCATAAGGTCCTTACACCGGGCCATCACCTCAAGAACGATGGTGTCCGGACGGGTCGGAACGAGGACGGTCGTGCGTGTTCCCTCGAACTCCATCAGGCCGTCCGTGCGTTGACCATACGTGCGGTCGTTGACGGTCCCTTCATAAGTGCCTGCCCACCAGGCCACAGCAGGCGGCAGATCCGGATCGAGTTCCTTCCGCGGCCTGCCACGCCCACGGCCCGTTCCCCCCGCCGCCCGGCCCCAGCCCAACCACCCCCAGGCGCACCGACCAGCCACCCTCACAGCGACAACTTCGCGTAGAGATCTCGCCGATACCCGTTCGAGAAAACGGTTGACCGAAACTTCGGCGAACGTTAAGTTGCCCCGTCAGAAGGTGTTCAAAGTATTGAACAGCGTTCGATATGCCGAATACCTCGGGGTGTTGAACGTGCGAGGGAGAACTCGAGATGCTGGAGAAACCCGCCCCCCGAGCAGCCGGCCCGGGCCGGGCTCGTGGATGCGGGCCGGGCCGCCGAGGCTGGAGCGCAGCTCCGTCCCGCACATCTTCGTCAACGGCGCGGTTCGCGAGTCCGGGCGCAACGTCACCGTGGACGTGGCCACTACCGGCGTGATGGCGCTGAATCACCGGCATGGCCTCGGCACCGCGCGGCCGGCCACGCCGCGGGCGCATCCGCTGGCCAATTATCACGAGGACAACTCCGCCACCTGCGCGTTCGTCATGCCCTCGACGGTCGACGACAGGCAGCGCACACCGCTGGCCCCCTGGCCGACGACCAGGACTGGCACCTGCTCCGGTGGATACGGACACAGCAGCAGGCCGTATAAGGGATGGACTACATGATCGACAAACCGGCGCAGACGCGCGAGGAGCCCGATTCGCTGCTCGTTCGCAGCCACTACGACTACTCGCCCTGGCTCTTCTGGTCGGAGGCGAGCGAGGAGGAGCGCGCTCGTCAGCTCCGGCTACACAAGGCGCTCAACGAGCAAACCGGGTACACGATCGAGGATGGGTGCTTCGTCTCGGAGCTGGCGTCAGTGCGGAATGAGGAGCTGCACCTGGGCCGAGGCAGCTACGTCGCTGCCGGCGCCTACGTCACCGACTCGCTGCGGACCGGCAGGGACTGCTCGATGAACCCCTACACCGTGATCCGTGGAAAAGTTGAGCTGGGTGATGCTGTTCGCATCGGAGCGCACACGTCACTCCTGGGGTTCAATCACACCATGTCCGACCCCGATGTCGAGGTACACCGGCAACCGCTCACCAGTCGGGGAATCCGGATCGGCAACGACGTGTGGATCGGCTCCCACGTCGTTATCCTGGACGGAGTGCAGGTCGGGGACCGCTCGGTTGTCGCAGCGGGAGCCGTCGTCACCAAGGACGTCCCGGCCGGCGCGGTCGTCGCTGGAAACCCCGCGAAGGTCCTCAAGTGGCGGATACCGGAACTGGCTCCGTCGGTTGCGGCGCAGATCGGCCACCTCGACCCCGACGACCTCGCAGGTGCGGTCGCGGCGTTCGCCGACACCGCCCGCAGCCAGGCCGAGCAAATCCTCGAGCGATGCTTTCTCCCCTCACCCGACGGCGGACTTTTCGTCGACACGCCGGGCACCGCGCCCAGCGTCCGTGCCCAATGCGACGCGATCGAGATCGCTGACCTTCTCCTCGGCCGCGCCCCGAGCCAACTGCCCGCGGCTGAGCAGGTCGAACGGCTCAGGAGCTGGCAGGACCCGACCACGGGCATGGTGGGGCCGCTCCTTCCCGACGGCAGTCGGCGGCCTCCCCAGCCCGGCCTGTTCGATCAGGACGCCGACTATCACGTGCTGTGCGTCGGGTACGCACTCGACCTCCTGGGAAGCCGGTTCCCCTTCCCTGTGCGAGTCGTTGCCGAGGCTCAGCCGGATGAGATCGTCGCCGGCTTGGAACGGCAACCGTGGACCCACGATGCGTGGGCATCGGGGCATTGGGTCGACGTGCTGGGCACGGCGATCCACTGGAACCGCG
>CAMLJW010000137.1 GCA_946480485.1 uncultured Streptomyces sp.
TTCGACGGATACCTGGAGACGCTGCCGGAGTCGTCCCTGGCCCGCCCGGACTCGTACCGCGTGAAGGACGTCGTGGGCCGCCGCGGCATCGGCATCGGCTCGGCCGGTCTGCCCTCGTACAACATCCTCCTGGAGGGCGCCACCGACGCCCTGGAGAACGACGTCGTGATCTACGTCAAGCAGGCCCAGACCCCGGCCGTCTCCCGGCACATCACGGACCCGGCGATCCGCGAGTACTTCCAGCACGAGGGCCACCGCACGGTGATCTCACAGCGCGCCCTCCAGGCGCACGCCGACCCGTGGCTCGGCTGGACCGAGCTGGACGACGCGGGTCAGCTGGTCGCCGAGGTGTCGCCGTACGCGGTGGACCTCGACTGGGGCGACATCGACGACCCGGAGGAGATCGCGGCGGTCGTCGCCGACCTGGGCAGGGCCACCGCCACCATGCACGCGGCGGCGGACGACGAGAGCGGCCACTCCGAGCTCGTGCCGTTCTCCACCGAGCGGGCCATCGACGCGGCGATCGCTGCGGACGAGTCCGGCTTCGGGGACCTGCTGGTGGACTTCGCCCACGCATACGGGGCACGCGCGCGCGGCGACCACCAGATCTTCGTGGACCTGTTCCGCAATGGACGGATTCCGGGTCTGTAGCCCACCCACCAGCCCTTTCAGCGGCCCCTTCACCGGCCGCCCACCGACTCACAGGGACTTTTTAGGGACCCCTTACAGCACTACGTGACACACTCACCACCGCAATGGACATATCCGGGACCCAGCTGAGAGCCGTACGGGCGGCGCTGTTCACGGCAGTCGTCGTGACGCTCTCCGTCGCGTCGCATGTGCTGCTGTCCCGGGTCCCGCTGCCGCTCGCCACCGTGGCCGCGATCGCTGCCGCCGTCTTCGTCGTCGCCTACGCGCTGGCGGGCCGCGAGCGCGGCTTCGGGCGGATCGCCGCCCTGCTGATCCCCCTGGAGCTGGCCGCCGACACGCTGTTCACCGCGGGCCAGCACGCCTGCTACGGCAGGACGGGCGGCCCGGTCGCCGGCCCGCTGCGCTCGGTCGGCCTCGACATCCTGTGCGGCAGAGTCGGCACCCAACTGGCCCAACTCAGTGAGGGCGGCGTGATGGGGGTGCCCCCAGGCGTCAAGCCCTGGGGGAGCCGCCATGAGGGGTGGTGGTCAGATGGCGGGTGGGCCGACGAGGGTGACCGTGTCGCCGCCCTCCTCGCCCACGCCGACCCGGCCGCCGCCTGGCTGCTGCTCGGCGCGCACATCGGCGTCGGCCTGCTCGCGGCCGCCTGGCTGCGGCGCGGCGAGCGGGCCCTGGCCCAGCTCCTGCGCGCGGTGACCGCGTGCACGTTCCGGCCACTGATGATCGCGGTCGCCACGGTGCCCGCACCGCTCGCTCCCGTACACCGGCTCCGGCGCCCAGCGCGCCGGGTAGCAGCCACCCGTACGCGCCTCTTCGTGCACTCCCTGGGACGGCGTGGACCGCCGTGCTCGGCCGTTTTCGCCCCAACGGCGTGAACGGCGCCCGAGCAACGACAGTCCCCATCCGCACACCTCACCACGGAGAACACGATCATGAGCAAGAGGAACTCCCAGGCGGCGAAGACCACGGCCCGTGAGCGCCTGCGCCTGGAGCGCGAGCGTCAGGCCAAGCGCGCCAAGATCAAGCGGCAGGTCATCGTGGCCTGCTCCGTCGTCGGCGTCCTCGCGGTAGCCGGTGGCATCGGTTACGCCGTCGTACAGAACGGCAAGCCCACGGAGTGGGAGGCGGCCGCCGACGCGAAGGTCGTGGCCCCGGCCAACGCCTCGGGCACGAACGGCACCACCGTGGTGATCGGCGACTCCAAGACCGACAACACGATCCATCTCTACGAGGACCCGCGCTGCCCGGCCTGCGCCTCCTTCGAGCAGACCATCGGCGAGACCGTCGACAAGGGCATGGAGGACGGGGACTACAAGCTCTCGTTCACCCTCGGCACCTTCCTCGACGGCAACCTCGGCGGCGAAGGCTCGAAGAACGCGCTGAGCGCGCTCGGCGCCGCGCTGAACGTGAGCACCGACGCGTTCCTGGACTACAAGACCGCCCTGTACTCGACGAAGTACCACCCCGAGGAGACGACCGACGAGTTCTCCAAGGACAGCTACCTGATCAAGGTGGCCAACACGGTGGACGCGCTGAAGAACAACAAGAAGTTCCAGGACGCCGTCGAGAAGGGCACGTACAACGCCTGGGCGATGAAGATGAGCAAGTCCTTCGACGACGCCAAGGGCGTCAAGTCGACCCCGACCATCAAGATCAACGACAAGACGATCAAGAATCCCAGCTCCGTCGCCGACTGGGAGAGGGCACTCAAGGACGCGGGCGTCACCAGGTAAGCGGCGCATCAACGAGTAACGCACGGCGTAAGGGCGGGGACCCTTCCGGCTTCGCTCTCTGCGACGTGGGGCTGGACCGGTAGCTCGCCCGCCGACGCACATCTGTGCGACAGGGTCGGCACCCTCAGCCGTCCCTCAACGAACGCCATCCCCGGGGCTGACGTAAGGCACGCGCTTCGAGCAGCGCCGAGCCTGCTTAAATGATCACCTTTGCTGAACGAGAGAAACGGGGAATCAGATGGGGCGCCTTGTCCATGCCGGAGTCGCGGCGGGGGCCGCGCTACTGCTCACCGCGTGCGGTGGTGGCGGAACAGACGGAGGAAGCGGAACCGCGGCAGAGGGAAGCGGAGTCGGCAAGAAGACCTCAGACGTCAAGACCGCCTCGCTAGCTCAGGCGAACAGTCTGACCGTGGCTTACTGCCACGAGATACCCGACGGGAACAGCGAGGACCCGATTTACGGGCTCACCCTGCGTTCGTACTCGGCGAAGAACGGCGCTGTGGTTGCGGAACGGAACATCACTCTGCCGAGCCACGTGGAGCCCATGACGGTTTGCGAGGAGGGCAGTTACCGCGATCTGGGCACCTTCGCCTTCAACAAGGACATCAGCCTGATCGCCGGTACCACAAACGCGGGCGAGACCCAGCGGGCCGGGGCCTACGACCTCACCACCGGGAAAGAGGTGGGCCCGCCAGATCCCGACGCCTTCAGCGAGCGGCTGACGAGCAGGTCAGCCGCCTTCCACCCCACCACCGGGCTCCTCTGGTACGAGGAAGAGATCGGCGGTGGCTACGACGACAAGGGCTTTGGTACGCGCAACGCGCGAGCTGGGTTCTCGACTGAGAAACACAGCACGCCCGCGCAGGCCGCCGCTGTTGTCACCCGGGACACCGTGACCACCGCCACCGCCCTCGCGGCGGCCGGCTGGGAGCAGGCGGTCACGCCCTCGGGCAACGTCGCTGCCCGCCTGGCAGAGAGCCCGGCCAGCGGTCCGACCCTCACGCTGGGCCGTGTGGCCGCGGACGGCCGGTCCGGTGGTGGGTACAAGATCACCGACCTCGCCACCGAGGGGCTCGACCACCGGGAAACCTGCGCTCCCGTCTTCTGGCGCGACGACACTACCCTGGTGTGCGGCATGCAGCAGATCACCCTCGCGTCCGACTACTCCAAGGTCGTGAAGAACCAGGACCTGGTCCCCGCCAACGACCGCTCCAACATGACGCCGGTCCCTTCGCCGGACGGCAAGAGCTTCGCCTTCCTCTCCAGCGGCGAGGGCGGGAAGCTGACCCTGTACCGGGGTGACCTGTCCGCGCTCGGTGCTCAACCAGCGAAGATCGCCGACCTGGAGCCACCTCTGGACGGTTCCGACGACCACCTGGAAACGTTGGTCCGCTGGAACTGACTGCATAACCCCACAGGCGGCTCCCATCTCAGGGGGCTGTCTGTGCCATGTGAAGCAGGAGGAGACAGCCGCCGCCCCGGGCTTGTGAGCCGACTGTCACCGGGTGTACCTGCGGATGCGGTAGCGCAGTCCGGACACGGAAGACTGCCAGCCTTTGTCCTCGGTGACTCTCCACGCCGGGCCCAGTGCCGGCGCATAGGTGTCGCCGTCCAACGTCCAGTCGACCTCAGTCACCGAGAGCGTTGTGGCGTACCCCAGGGCGGCCCGGTAAATCTCCCCGCCTCCGATCACCCATGCTGCAGCAGGGGCAGCTCGCTCCCACGGCTCGGCTGCAAGCTCCAGAGCCTGGGCGACAGACCCGGCGCGTTCGGCACCACTGCCCACCCACTGCGGATCACGAGTCACCACGATGTTGCGCCTGCCGGACAGTGGGCGGAATCGTGGAGGCAGCGAATCCCACGTCTTGCGCCCCATCACCACGGGATGGCCGAGGGTGGT
The DNA here is from genome assembly GCA_946480485.1 of uncultured Streptomyces sp. Next base: position 4,285 of record CAMLJW010000137.1, read on the forward strand.
TGCCTTGAAATGCGCCATGTCCTCAGGCAGGCGCCACGGAATTGCATTGTCCGCACCGATCACGCCGTCAAGGGTCTGCGCCCAGATCAGCCCGACGTTCACACCGCCACCGGGGCTTTGATGGCTGGGTGGTGCTGGTAGTCGAGCACCTCCACATCGGCGTAGGCATAGTCGAAAAGCGAGTTGGCTTGGCGCAGACGCAACCTGGGGAACTGGAACGGGGTGCGCGAAAGCTGCTCGGTCACCTGCTCGACGTGATTGTCGTAGATGTGGCAGTCGCCGCCGGTCCAGATGAAGTCGCCGGCCTTGAGGCTGGCCTGCTGAGCCACCATGTGCGTGAGCAGGGCATAGCTGGCGATGTTGAACGGGACGCCGAGGAACAGGTCCGCGCTGCGCTGGTACAGCTGGCAGGAGAGCTTGCCGTCGGCGACGTAAAACTGGAAGAAGGCGTGACAGGGCGCGAGAGCCATCTTGTCCAGCTCGGCGACGTTCCAGGCGGAGACGATCATCCGGCGGGAGTCCGGGTCCTGGCGCAGAGTGTCGAGAACCTCGCTGACCTGGTCGATGTGCCTGCCGTCCGTGGCGGGCCAGGACCGCCACTGCGCGCCGTAAACCGGTCCGAGTTCGCCGTTCGCGTCGGCCCATTCGTCCCAGATGGTGACGCCGTGCTCCTGCAACCAGCCGACGTTCGAGTCGCCGCGCAGGAACCAGAGCAGCTCGTAGACGATGGACCTGAGATGCACCTTTTTGGTGGTGACCAGCGGGACCCCTGTGAGAGGTCGTAGCGTAGTTGGTGCCCGAAGACACTTCGGGTGCCGGTGCCCGTCCGGTCGGCTTTGGCCGTCCCGGAGGTAAGTACCAGCCGCAACAGGTCTTCGTACTGGGTGTCCGCCACGGCGGTCGAGTCTACTGGCCGCCGACAGGCACGCACTCGACGGTCACGTCTCCCCGTACACCGAGGCACCGGCGTGAGGCTCAGCGCTGGCGGCGGGCCGCGGAGTCGCGTTCAGCGACATGCCGGGCGACGGCGTCGACGCCGGGGCGGGCGTACCGCTCCGCGCCAGCAGCCTCGACATCAGGCGCTGCCCATCGGCGACAGGTGCTCCGGCTCACGGGGCAATGGCGTCGTGCCGGTGCGATGGAGTCGATGTCTTCGCGACTCCGCTTCGGTCGATCAGGGCGGCGAAGGCGTCGAGGACGCGTTGCAGGCCGAAGGCGTAAACGTGGTCGGGGTCGTAGGCACTGCTGTGTGCGGCGCCTGCTGCTGCGCCGACGCGGACGGCAGTGGGGTAGACGTGCTCGTCGAGGACCCGGGCGAGGAGTGGGGCGTTCAGTTCCCACCATTGTTGGTCGTTCAGGGTGCTGTCGTGCTGTGCGGCGCGGGCGTCGGCGACGGCGCGGGCGCATGCCTGCACGAAGGTGAGTAGGTGGGTCAGGCAGTCATCCATCTCGACGTCGTTGAGGCCGAGGCCGTCGAGCCCAGACAGTTCGTGCTCGTACTTCGACATCTGCCCCGGCCCCAGCGGAGGCCTGACGGTGGAGACGGCCGCGGCCCATGGGTGGCGTTCGAAGAGGGCTTTGTTCTCCTCGGCGATAGCGGTGACGCGTTGGCGCCAGGGCTGTCCGGTGGTGTCGGTGCGGGGCATGCGGGCGTAGGCGGCGTCGAGCATGAGGTCGAGGAGCTCGGCCTTGCCAGGGACGTAGGTGTACAGCGTCATCGGCACCACGCCGAGTTCCTTGGCTACCCGGCGCATGGTCACCGCGCCCAGGCCTTCAGCGTCGGCGATGGCGGTGGCAGCCTCGACCAGCGCATCGATGCTCAGCCCCTGTCGCGGTCCTCGGCGACGGTCAGAGGAGGAGTCACGCCACAGCAGTTGCAGGGTGCGGGCCGGGTCGCCCGAGCTGGTTCGTTCCTTTGGCACGGGGGCATCATCTCGCAACCAAACTCTGTACAATGTACATTGTACTGTGTATAGAGAATGTGCTCAGTGTGATTTTGGAGGAGTTTTTCATGAAGATCACCTCTAGTGCCGTTTCGCTCAACGTTGACGATGTCCCCGCCTCCAGCGCCTTCCTCGTCGAGCACTTCGGGTTCCGCGAGGAGATGGCCGCCGACGGCTTCGCGTCCCTGACGCGCGACGACGTCGGCATGAACGTCATCTTTTTGCGACGGGGGCTGGACACCCTCCCGGCAGACCAGCGCGACGAGCACACCGCAGGTCTGATCCTCGCCTTCGTCGTCGAGGACCTCGAAGGCGAGCTGGCGCGCCTGCGCTCCGAAGACGTCGTGATCACCATGCCGCTGACCGACGAGGAGTGGGGCGAGCGCGCCTTTCAGGTCCGCGACCCCAATGGCGTCATCGTCCAACTGGTCGACTGGAACGCACCAACCAGCTATGAGTCAACCGGCGGCGGCGCCCCAAAGCGATGACGCTCAGCCAGGGGCGCAGGGGCGCCGCGAGAGGCCCTGACCTGTTGTTGAGCCCCTCAAATCGGCCGGCTCCATGTCCCACAGCGGCCGGCCGAACGCGGACCTGGCACTCCCGTGGACCGCTCAATGGCCGTGTTCCGCGCCACCGTTGACCTGGATGACCTGGGCGGTGATGTGGCCTGCGGCCGGTGAGGCCAGCCAGTGCAGGGTCTCCGCGATGTCGCCGGGTGTTCCCGCGCGGCCGGTCGAGGTCTCGGCGATCAGATGCTCGCGGCGCGCCGCGTCCATGGCCTCGCCGAAGAATCCGGTGTCCTCGACATAACCGGGCGCCACCACGTTCACGGTGATGCCGCGCGGCCCCAACTGCCGGGCGAGATCGAAGGCGTACGGGTGCAGCGCGGCCTTGGACGCCGCGTACGCGGCGCTCCCCGAGCCCCGGTACGCGGCGATCGAGCTGAGGAACAGCACCCGCCCGCCGGGCGACGCGAGCCGATCCCGCAACGCCTCGGTGAGCAGCGCCGCCGTCAGCGTGTTGAGCCGGAAGTTGAGGGTCCAGTGGTACGCGGCGATCACGAGCGGATCGTCGCTGTCGGCCTTCGGCTCGAGATGCCCGGCACCGCCCGCGCCGTGGACGAGTACGTCGACGGCGCCGAGCTCGGCGGCCACGAACCTCTCGACCCCGCGCACCCGTTCGACCTCGCTCAGATCGGCCACATACGTGAGCGCTCCCGCCACATCCGCCTGTTCCAGCACCTCGGCCCGTCGTCCGAGCAGCAACACCCGGTCTCCGCCCGCGGCGAAGAGCCGCGCTGCCGCCAGCCCGATTCCCGTACCGCCCCCGCTGATCACCACATTGCGTGCCATGGCCTCGATCGTACGAAGCGGTGGCTGCTCAAGAGACCGGACTCCCCCAAGGACCGGGCAGCCGCAAGACAAACACCCGCTCACCGCACTGCGGTGCTCGCGGCCCGGCCGCCACGGAGAACGCCCCCCAGCGCCCCTACACGGAGCGCCTCATCGCCCGGTGCCAGATCCCCGCCTCCAGGTGCTTCGGCCCGTACGCCGCATACCCCAGCCGCTCGTAGAACCCGAGCGCATGCGTCTGCGCGTGCAGATCGACCGCCGTCAGCCCACGCGCGCGTGCCGCGTCCTCGACGGCCCGGACCAGCGCGATCCCGACGCCGAGCCCGCGCGCGGACCGCACGACGGCCAGCCGCCCCAGGGACCCGACCGCCAGGTCACCGCCGGTCTTGGCGGCCGCCCCCGCGCCGTACAGGAGGCGCCCAGCGCCGATCGGCACCCCGTCCTCACGGCGGGCGAGGACATGCACGGCATCGGCGTCGTACGCGTCGTACTCGAGATCCTGGGGGACCTGCTGCTCGACGACGAAGACCTCCTTGCGCACCACGAAGCAGGCCTCACGGTCGGCGGACTCCTCGGCCACCCGCACCGCGTACGGCGCGCTCATCCGTAGCTTTCCTCCCGCACCCGGTCCAGCGCTTTCTGCAGGTCCGCGGGGTAGTCGCTCTCGAACTCGACCCACTGACCGTCCCCGGGGTGCCCGAAGCCGAGCCGCACGGCGTGCAGCCACTGCCGGGTGAGCCCGAGCCGCTTCGCGAGCGTCGGGTCCGCGCCGTAGGTCAAATCGCCCACGCAAGGATGCCGGTGGGCCGCCATGTGGACCCGGATCTGATGCGTGCGCCCGGTCTCCAGTTTGACGTCGAGCAACGAAGCCGCGCGGAACGCCTCGACCAGGTCGTAGTGCGTCACGGAGGGCTTGCCCTCGGCCGTTACCGCCCACTTGTAGTCGTGGTTCGGGTGCCGCCCGATGGGTGCGTCGATGGTGCCGCTGGTCGGGTCCGGGTGGCCCTGGACCAGCGTGTGGTAGCGCTTGTCGACCGTGCGCTCCTTGAACTGACGCTTCAACGAGGTGTACGCGCGCTCCGACTTGGCCACCGCCATCAGACCTGACGTGCCCACATCGAGGCGGTGCACGATGCCCTGGCGCTCGGCGGCACCCGAGGTCGAGATCCGGTACCCGGCGGCCGCGAGTCCGCCGATCACCGTGGGGCCCGACCAGCCGGGGCTGGGGTGCGCGGCGACCCCGACGGGCTTGACGATCACCACGACGTCCTCGTCTTCGTGCACGATCTCCATGCCCTCGACGGGCTCGGCGATGATCTGCACCGGCACGGGCGCCTGCGGCATCTCGACCTCCAGCCAGGCACCGCCGTGCACCCGCTCGGACTTGCCGACCGCCGTGCCGTCGACCAGCACCTTGCCTGCCGCGGCCAGTTCCGCCGCCTTCGTACGGGAGAAGCCGAACATGCGGGAGATGGCCGCGTCGACGCGCTCGCCCTCCAGGCCGTCGGGCACGGGCAGGGTACGGATCTCGGGAACGGTGCTCACGCGTCGAGTATGCCGGACGGGTCCGACAACTCCCGACGCGAGCCCGCAAGAGCGACCAGGGCCAGGAGGCGGCCGCTCAGTTCTTGTGGACGGTTCCGTCCGGGTCGAGGCCGCGGAACGACAGCAGCACGATCAGGATGCCGCCGCAGACGATCGCCGAGTCGGCGAGGTTGAAGACCGCGAAGCCCTTGGGCGCGACGAAGTCGACGACCGCGCCCTCGAAGACGCCCGGCGAGCGGAAGATCCGGTCGGTGAGGTTGCCGAGCGCGCCGCCGAGCAGCAGACCGAGCGCGATCGCCCAGGGCAGGCTGTTGAGCTTGCGGGCAAGGCGGATGATCACCACGATCACGGCCGCGGCGATCACCGTGAAGATCACCGTGAAGGCCTCTCCGAAGCCGAAGGCCGCGCCCGCGTTGCGGATCGCCTCGAACTTCAGCCAGTCCCCGATGATCTCGATCGGTTCGTGGTGCTCCAGCTTCGCTACCACGATCATCTTGCTGACCAGGTCCAGGACGTACGCCAGTGCGGCGACCGAGAAAAGCACGGCGATCCTGCGCCTGGCCCTGGGCCGCTCGGCCGGGGCCACCGCCTCATCGGCCCCGGAGTCGGAGCCGGAGTCGGGCCGGTCGGCCGCGCCCGGCGTCGCCTCGGAGTCGGACCGCTCGCCCGGCTCCGCGCTCTTGCCGGTGTGCTCCGGCTCAGCCCCTGCCGCCTCCGGGATGTCCGGCGTACCGATGATGCGCTCCGCCTCTGCCACGTGAGTCCCTCAACCTAGGTGCCTGACTGAGCACGAGAGTACGGCACGGTTCCCCGCGCTCACGCGCTCAGGAGGTGCACCGGGCCGATCACTGGCGCCGTTCCTGCTTCTGCTTGCACTCGACGCACAGAGTGGCACGCGGGAAGGCCTGCATGCGTGCCTTGCCGATGGGGTTGCCGCAGTTCTCGCAGAGCCCGTACGTGCCCGCGTCCAGGCGGTAGAGGGCGCGTTCGGTCTGCTCAAGCATCGTTCGGGCGTTGGCCGCGAGCGCCATCTCGTGCTCGCGCGTGATGTTCTTGGTGCCGGTGTCCGCCTGGTCGTCGCCGGCGCCGTCCCCGGAGTCGCGCATCAGGCCTGCCAGGGACACCTCGGAGTTCGTGATCTCTGCGCGCAACCGCAGCACCTCCGAGAGCAGTTCCGAACGTGCCTGCCCCACCTCATCCGGGGTCCAGGGGGTCTCGCCGGGGCGTACCGCGAGCTCGCCGGGCTCCGCCGTCGCGATCCGCGCCTCGGGCACCTCTGTGGCCTGGTCCGCGTCCGTGGCCGTGCCAGGGGTCTTCTTCGCAACCACCGTCGTGGCTCCCGTCGTCTTCGCTTCCGCGGCCGCGGCCGCGACCGCGCCCTCGGCCGCGGAAGCGACCGCTTTCTTGGCCGTACGTGTGCCTTTCCCGACCGCGCTATCGGAGGACCTCTTCGCAGGGGCACCCACCGTGTCGGCACCCGCGCCTGTCGTACCGCCGCCCTTCGCGGCGGCACTCTTCTTGGCGACCTTCTTGACCCCGGTCGCCTCGACCGCGGCCTTCGCGGCTTCACCGGCGGTCTCCTTCACCGCCGCCTTCTTCGCCACGGTCTTCTTCGCCGCCTCCTTCCGTACCGCCGTCTTCTCGGCCACCACCTGCTCCGCGGCCACCTTGTTCGCCACGGTCTTCTTGCCGGCGGCTGTCTTCCTCGCCGCTGCCTTCTCGGCGACAGGCTTCGAAGGCACCGGCTTCTTCCTCGTGGCTGGTTTCGGACCCACCACCTTCCTGCTGGCCGACTTCGAAGCCGCTGTCTCGGTAACGACCGTTTCCTCACCGGCCGCCTTCGCGGCAGCCGGCTCCGTGACCGCCCGCTCCGTGACCGCCGTTTCCTTGCCGGCCTCTTTCGTGGCGGCCGACTTCACCGCGGCCTTCTTCCCGACACCGGCCTTCTTCCCGACACCGGCCTTCGTCCCGGCCACCTCCGCGGCAGCCGCCTTCGTAACCGCCCTCTTCGCAGCACCGGTCTTGACTGCGCCGGTCTTCGCAGTGGCCTTCTTCGAAGCCGCCGACCTCGCACCCGCCTTCTTCCTGGAACTCGCCCTCTTCTCGGTCCCAGCCGCCTTCTCGGTACCAGCCGCCTTCTTGCCGACGGCCTTCTTCTCGCCGACGGCTGTCTTCTTGGGTGGAGTGCCCGCCGTCTTCGGCGGCCTCCCGGCCCCCACAGGACCACCGGCCGCGGTACCGGAAGCACCTTGGGCCGCCTTCGCCTTCGCCGCACCCCCGCCCGCGGTCCCCCGAACCGGCTTCACCGTCTTCGCCGGAGTCGCTCCGCTCCGCGTGCTCTTCTTGCCGCTCACGTCCT
>CAMLJW010000138.1 GCA_946480485.1 uncultured Streptomyces sp.
ACACGGCTGTCCGGCAGACAGCCCGCGTACGTCTGTTTCACTGGGACCAGCCACCGCGGCGCATGAAAAACGCCCCGGACGGGACACAGGCGGGGCTCCAATGACTACCGGAGCACCGCCGCGATGAACCGCGGGGCGCGTATCCAGCGGCTCCATCGTCCGTACGGAACGATGGTGACCGCCTTGACCGGGTGACCCACCGTCCCGGGGGACGGTCAGGTGGGAGATCGGAGCCTCCACTTGCGGGCCGGGCACAGTCGTGTCCAGCCGGTCGCACATAAGGCTAGCAGCAAGTGGGTGGTACCGCGAACGCGCGGAACCACCCACCGACGGCGCCCTTGACGCGGCCCTGCGGCTCCCGATCCCCCGGTCGGGGCCGACGAGCCGGGGCCTATCGTGTGAGGCATGAGTGACACCCCTCCTGAAACCCCCGACTTCGACTCCATGACCCGCGACATCGCGGAGGTCCCTGCGGTCGAGGTGATCGTGACGGTCGCGGTCAACCTGATGAGCGCCGCCGCCGTGAATCTCGGTCTGACCGAGGAGGGCGAGAAGCACAAGGACCTGGACGAGGCGCGCAAGCTGGTGCACGCGCTGGCCGGGCTGCTGGACGCGAGCGCGACCGAGATCAGCTCCTTCCACGCGGCGCCGCTGCGCGACGGCCTGAAGTCGCTGCAGCTCGCGTTCCGTGAGGCGTCGGTCGTCCGGGACGAGCCGGGCCAGGGTCCGGGCGAGAAGTACACGGGGCCGGTCTTCGGCTGAGACCCCGACCCGGGGACGTACGCGGATTTCGGGGCCGTACGAGACTGCGAGACTTCAGGAACGTACGAAAACTTCAGGGACGCACAAAAAGGGGCTCGCCCGGTGGTGTCGCCTCGGTCGGCAGGAGTGCCAGGTCGAGGCCACGCACCAGGCGGGCCCTCAGTGTGTCGTCGTCGGCCAGGCGCCGGGCGAGGGCGCGGACGGTGTCGGCGGGGGTGGCGGACGGGTCCAGTACGAGGGCGAGGGTGCCGTCGGCCTGGCCGGGGCCGAGGTGGGCGCGAAGCACGGCGGGCTCGGCAGCGACCGCGGCGCGTACGGCGTCGGCCACGGCGGGGTCCGCGAGCGGGTCCGCGGTCGTGCGGCCCTCGGCGAGGGCGAGCAGAGCGGCGCCGGTGAGTTCGTACGGCACGGGGCCCGCGAGGTCGAGCACGATCGTGTCGGCCTTCTCGTGGGCAGCTGCCTGCAGCGCCTGGTGCAGGCGGACGGCGACGGGGCGGGCCGCGGGGTCCCAGCGGGCGAGTGACTCGGTGGACGTGAAGGCGGGCAAGGCGGTCCGGGGCCCGGCCTTGAGCGTGGGGACGGCCATGTCGCTCGTCTTTTCGCGGCGCAGCCCGTGCTCGTCCTCCTCGACCTCTCCCAGGACGGCCACGACGGGTACGAGGAGCCGGGCGTTCTTGAGCGCCTCCAGGACCGGGCCTTGCGCGGCCCGGTCCGCGGCCCAGGCGGCGAGCGCGGCGCTCAGCCGGGGGTCGGCCAAGCCGTCGTCGTCGGAGAAGGGGGAGCCGGGAATGTTCTTGTTCGCCACGGTCACCGACTCTATGCGGGGGTCACTCATGGGCTTTCCGCGCCCCCGGGAACGTGGTGTTCAGGCAGCTGGGGGCTTTCGGCTGGTGCGGCGAGAGTGCCTGGCGGGTGTCGCGACGGGGCGAACGTCCCCAACCTCACGGGTCAGTACAGCTAGTGTCCTGCGTGTCCTGCGCCTGAAATCCCGGCGATATATTTCGCTAACGAGTTGAGGATTTCGTCGGCGCTCTTGGTCCATGTGAACGGTTTGGGGTCCTCGTTCCAGGTCTGGATCCAGGTGCGGATGTCGGCTTCAAGGGCTTGGACCGATCGATGGGTGCCGCGGCGGATGAGTTTGTCGGTGAGGTGTCCGAACCACCGCTCGACCTGGTTGATCCAACTGGCACCAGTCGGTGTGAAATGGACGTGGAATCGAGGGTGCCGTCCGAGCCAGGCTTTGATCGCGGGCGTCTTGTGGGTGGCGTAGTTGTCACAGATCAGGTGGACGTCGAGTTCGGCCGGCACCGCCTTGTCTATCTTGACCAGGAATTGCTTGAACTCGACGGCCCGGTGGCGGCGGTGAAGGGAACTGATGACGCTTCCGTCTTCGATGTCGAACGCGGCGAACAGGCTGGTCACGCCGTGCCGTTGGTAGTCGTGGGTGCGCCGTTCCGGCATGCCGGGCATCATCGGCAGGACCGGTTGTGACCGGTCCAGGGCCTGAACCTGGGACTTCTCGTCCACACACAGCACCACCGCCTTCTCCGGGGGGTGGTGGTAGAGGCCGACGACATCGACGACCTTCTCCACGAACTGCGGATCAGTGGAAAGCTTGAACGAGTCCTGGACGTGCGGCTTCAGGTCGAACTGCCGCCAGATCCGTCCGATCGTCGACTTCGACAGGCCGGTCCGATCTGCCATCGACGCCCGCGACCAGTGTGTGGCATCACGCGGCGACGTCTCCAGCGTGGCGACCACAACCTCCTCGACCCGGTCGAGAAGGATCGACGGTGGCCGACCCGGCCGCAATTCGTCGGCCAGTCCTTCCAGCCGCAGCTCAACAAACCGGCGTCGCCACCGGGCCACCGTGGACACTGAGGTTCCCAGCCGGCTGGCGACCCGCTTGTTCGACGTGTCCTCGGCGCACGCCAGCACAATCCTCGACCGCAACGCCAATGCCTGCGAGGACTTCGCCCGGCGTGCCCAACGCGTCAACTGTTCCCGCTCGAGATCGCTCAGAGCCAGGCCGGTCTTCGGCCGCCCCGGCCGGTCGGTGTCCGCCAAGCCCTCCAGCCGTGACTCCACGAACCGCTTGCGCCACTTGCCGACCGTCATCGCCGACACACCCAAGTCATCGGCAACCCGCGCATACACAACGTCCGGCTCGGCACACCGCAACACAATGCGCGCCCGTACGGCCAACCTCGATGCCCCCTGCGACCAACGGGCCAGCTGATCACGCTCGTCAGCGGTCAACACGAACTCGACGGAAGGACGCCCCGAAAACGACATCCAGGAACCCTAGCAACTTAACGCCGGGACTTCAGGCGCAGGACACTAGAACTCGCGGTCGTAGTCGTAGTCGTGGTGGCGCGGGGTGCGGCGGCAGCGCCACAGTACGACCGCCACGACCAGGAGTACGCCGCCGAGGCTGCCCGCGAGGGGGGCCGCCCAGCCGGTCGCGGTCTCGTTGTCGTCCGCGGCGTCCGGGCCCATGCCGAAGTACACGTCGCCGTACGCGGCTGAGTGCAGCCCCTCCGCCTTGAGCTTGCCGCCCGCCCTGATGGCGGCCGCGGGGTCGACGAAGCCGAAGCCGCGGGAGTCGTCGCGGCCTCCACTGGGGGCGTTGCGAGCCGTGTCCTCAAGGAGTTGTTTGACCTGGGCGGGGCTCAGATCCGGGTGGGCCGCCTTGACGAGGGCGACGGCGCCGGAGACGAAGGCCGAGGCGGCGCTGGTGCCCCAGCCCTCGTAGTACTTACGGTCGGGGTCGGCGATGATGACGTCTACGCCGGGGGCGCTGAGGGTGGCGTACCAGCGGCGGGTGGAGAACGAGGCGCGGGTGCCGTAGCGGTCGACGGCGGTGACGGCGATGACCCCCGGGTAGGCCGCCGGGTACGAGGCGTGGTCGCCCTTCTCGCCGCCGTTGCCGGCCGAGGCGACGACGACGGCGCCCTTCTTCAGGGCGTACTGGACGGCGGCGTCCTCGGAGGCCTCCGGGTGGGCGGACTTGGAGTCGTCGCCGAGGGAGAGGTTGATGACGTCCGCGCCGTGGTCGGCGGCCCAGCGAATGCCGTCGGCGAGGGCGTTGCCGCGGGTGTTGCGGGCCCTGGTGCGGGCCGCGTCACCGTCCTCCAAAATCACGCGGACGGGGAGGATCTTCACCTTGGGGGCGATGCCGATGACACCGTCGGCGTTGCCGGGGCCGTGTCCGTGGCCCGCGATGATGCCCGCCATCGCGGTGCCGTGCCGGGCCCAGGCGCGGTCGCCCCGGCGAGCGCCGAAGCCGACCATGTCCTTGCCGGTCAGGACATTGCCCTCGAGGTCCGGGTGCTGGGAGTCGACGCCCGTGTCGAGGACGGCGACGGTGATGCCCTTGCCCTTCGTCGTGCGCCATGCCTCCTGGGCGTGCATCGCGTCCAGGGCCCACTGCTGGGCGCGTATGCCGTCGGCGTGGGCGGCTGTCGACGTGACGAGGGCGAGGCAGGCGGCGAGGAGGACGCCGAGGAGTCCGGCCCTGCGGACCCCGGTGAGTCCGGTCGCGAAGGCGCGGGTGAGTCGGGTCCTGCGGAGGCCGACGAGTCCGGTGTGGCGGGTGCTGCTGCCCGTGCCGCGCGCTCTGGCCTCGCGAGTCATGACGGCTTCTCCTTGGCCGGGCTGACGATCTTGCGGAGGCTTCGCTCGATGCGGTCGGCGAGGCCCTGCGTGTCGTGACCGAGGCCCGCCTGGGCAGGGGGGGTGGTGGCATCGGGCTCCATGGCGTCCTCGGCGGGCTGCGGCTCGGTGACGGTACGACCGTCGGCGAAGCCGGAGACCGCGTAGACGACCACCGGGGCGTCGGTCAGGACCGAGACCGTCCACGACGCGCGCTGGTCGTCGCCGAAGCCGGCGGCGACGGTGCCCTTCGCCGCATACGGGCGGGGCATCAGGTCGCGCCGCCCATCGAGCCCTTCGTTCTTGAACCGGTGGTTCAGCACCCGCATGGCCCCGGAGTCCGCCTTGGTGAAGAGGAGGCCGACGGTGGTGACGTGGCTGCGCGTCGCGTCCGTGTAGGTCGCACGCAGGAGGCGCAGGCACCCGGTGGGGGCGATGACCTTGCGCAGGAGCGGGTCGAGGGCGTTGGCGCAGCCGCTGTCCGGGGCGACGGCGACGCGGTCCCAGGTACGGTCGGCGCCGCCGGGACCCGCACCCTCGCCCTCGACGGTGGGCGGGAAGAGCTGGTCCACGGGGACGCTGTGCCACAGGTCACCGGCCGCTGTGAAGGCGTTCCGCGCCTCGGCGGCGCCCGTGCCGTCGCCGGTCAGCCAACTCCCGGTCACCGCACCACCGATGAGCCCGATCCCCAGTACGACACAGGCCGCGGCGGCCACGGCTTGGGACCGGGCTCGGGCACTCACAGGGCGCAGACGCGCGGTGTCGTGATCGTACGTGTCCGGCGGTGCGAGCGAGATGAAGGGGCGGTCGGGGTGGGCGGCCGACGTCGAATGCCGTGCTTCGGCGATGCGCGGGGAGGCACCCGACGAGGGAGAGGCGCCGCTTCGAGCGGAGGCGGCCGGGCCGGACAGGGGTGCCGGGGTCGGAGGCGTGGTGAGCAAGGGCATGGGGGTGGGCGGCGGCGTGGTGCGGGCCGCGGGCGAGTCGGTCGGCTCGGCGGGGATGGGACAGAGACGGGTCGTGGTCTCCGCGAGGGTTTCCGCGGGCGCGCCGGGGCGCCGGGGCGGCCTGACCAGAGCCGCCGGGGTACTCGGTCTTGGTGGTATGAAGGGGCGCTCGAGGCGGGGGACCGCCGAGGCCGACCGCCCCCCGGAGGTGCCCGTGGTCGGCGCGGGCGCGGAAGCGGGGACCGGGCGCGGCGGAACGGACGCTCGCTCAGTATCCCCGGCGGCCGGGTGCGGTGGGACACCCGTGCTGTCTGCTCGAGGCGGAGAGCCGGTCGCCGAAGGCGGTGCGTCGGGGAAGCGGGCCGAGGCCGCCGGGGGCGGTGGCACAACCAGGGACCGCTGCTGCTCGGCGGTGGGCCGGAGGTTCGGGAAACGGGCTGGGGAGGCGGATGCGCGAACGCCGTCTTGCTCGAGAGGTCGGATGTCGCCCCCCTCGAAGCGCCGGGCGTCGCCCTCGTCGAAAGACCGGGCGTTACTTCCGTCAAAGCGCCGGGCGTCGTCCCCGCCGAGGGCCTGGACGGCGTCCCCGTCAAAAGCACCGGTGCCGTCCTCGTCGGCGGCACGTGGCCGGGGCGGCCCGCCCGCGGCGCCGGGCCCGGGCCGAGGACCCGCAGCGCCGGGTCCGGGACGGGCACCGGCGATGCCGGGCATGCGCGACGGGTCTCCGGTCTTGCGTCTCGGCAAGACGCCCGGGGCTCTGGTCGTCGCCTGCGTCGCGTCTCCGGACGCCTGGACGCCCTTCGGCGAAGTGGGCTCCTCCTGCGGGCCCAGAGCCCCATCGGGCGGAGCCGACGGGCGTGGGGGGGTGGGGGAACGCCGTGCTTCCGTGCTCATGCACCCCCCGCTTCCTCGAACCCGGGCAACCGGCCCGCCATGCCCGCCAGAGGCACTCCTGCGGTCCGTTCCCGTTCTGCCTGCGCGTCACTCTACGGGTTGCCACTGGGCGGACGGGAACCAGTCCGCAGGCCTGCCGCATCTGCCCGGAACATCCCCCTACCGAGCAATAATCAGGTCTGGCGGATTACGCATCATGACTGCCCGCGCCGCAGACCGGGCCTGTGACGACCGGGCCACCGCTCGCCTCGACGCCCCCCCGTCGCGATCGTGGACCTGGAGGCATGGGACGCCAACGCGGTGGATCTCGTACGGAGGGCGAAGGACTGCGGTACGACCCCCGGGAGGGAGCCTTCCCGTGGCCGAGGAGCCGAGGGAGCCTGGGTGACAGCGTCTTATGTGGGACCGACGCCGCTGCCCACGCCGCCGCCCGTGTCCGCGTCGCCCACCGGCCGGATCCCCTTGGTGATCGTGTCCATGTCAGCGAGCGGCGGTGCCTGCTCCCCCGCGTCGAAGACGAACCGCACGATGACCGGTGCCTCGGAGCCGACGCTGGACGGGAACGCCAGCGACTGGACGTAGCCGCCGGGCCCTGCCTCGGTCCTGACCCGCCAGCGCACGAAGTACCCGGTGCGGCCCGCGACCGCGACCGGGCCCTGCTTGACCAGCTGGTGGGACTTGATGCCGTTGTAGGGGCGGCGGTCGAGGAGGTCGCGGTCGTACGCCTGGTCCGCCGCCTCCGAGATGTCGCCCTTGGCGAGCGCCTCGGGGGACTTCTCGTCGTTCGAGGTGACCGTGCGTGAGATGACCTTGCCGTGGCGGCAGATGCCGTCGTCGCCGGGGCAGTCGTAGGTGTCGGGCGTGGTCATCACGACGTCGTCCTCGGCGACGTTCTCGGGTCTGACCCAGCCGTCGAGGAGGGGCAGGGTGATGCCGTTGAGCTCGTCCACGACGACGGAGGGGTCGCCGGCCGACGGTTCGGAGGTGGACGCCGCGGGCGAGGGGGGGGCCGTGTCGCTGCCGGGCGCGGACGACGCGGGCGTCGGCGTGGTCTGCGCCTCCGTGGCGCCGTCCTCCTGGTTCAGGACGACGGCGCCCACGATCGCGGCGACCAGAACGGCCGCCGCGGCGACGAGGGCGACCACCTTGGCACGGCCAGAGCCGCCACCGGGGCCGCTGCCGGGAGCCGCGGGCTGTTGCGACGCCGCGGGCGCACGCCGGTGCTCGGTCCACGCGGTCCCGTCCCACCAGCGCTCGACATGCGGCGCCGATGGGTCGCGGTACCAACCGGGCGAAGGCGTCATGCTCATCCCGGCACTCTAGAGGCCTGTCCGGAGTTCCCGTCGTCCGCCCGGAGGGCGGGCGCCGCGGCGTCCGGTGCGGTGCATCGCAAGGCGGCGTCGCGGCGCAGGCGGGAAACTCCGGACAGGCCCTGGGGGTGACGGTGATGACCGCACGGCGCGGGCGTCGTGGCTACACCGGTGTGACGTAGGCACCCGAAATCCCGCCGTCCACAAGGAAGTCGGTGGCGTTCACGAAGGAGGAGTCGTCGCTGGCGAGGAAGGCGACCGCCGCGGCGATCTCCTCGGCCTCCGCGAACCGCCCGAGCGGGATGTGCACGAGACGGCGCGCGGCCCGCTCGGGGTCCTTGGCGAAGAGCTCACGCAGGAGTGGGGTGTTGACCGGTCCGGGGCAGAGTGCGTTGACCCGGATACCCTCCCGCGCGAACTGCACGCCCAGTTCACGGGACATGGCGAGAACGCCGCCCTTGGAGGCGGTGTACGAGATCTGGGAGGTCGCCGCGCCCATCCGCGCCACGAACGACGCCGTGTTGATGATGGAACCCTTGCCCTGGCGCCGCATGTAGGGGATCGCTGCCTTGCAGCACAGGTACACGGAGGTGAGGTTGACCTCCTGGACCCGCTTCCAGGCCTCCAGTCGCGTCTCCAGGATGGAGTCGTCGTCGGGCGGCGAGATACCCGCGTTGTTGAAGGCGATGTCGACCGAACCGTAGGTGTCGTACGCCGTCTTGAAGAACGCCTCGACCTGTTCTGCGTCGGTGACGTCGACGTTCACGTAGATCCCGCCGATCTCGTCGGCGGCCGGCTTGCCGCGGGTCTCGTCGACATCCCCGCAGACGACGTGCGCGCCCTCGGACGCCAGCCGGCGCGCGGTGGCGAGGCCGATGCCGCTGCCGGCGCCGGTGATGACGGCGGTGCGGCCGACGAGGCGGCGACAGATGTTTTCTTCGGTCGCTTCGGTCGCTTGGGTCGCTTCGGTCGCTTCGGTCACTGTGCGGGACCTTCCGTGCTGATGAAGACGTTCTTGGTCTCGGTGAAGGCGGTGAGGGCCCGGCCGAGTTCGCGGCCGAGTCCGGACTGCTTGTAGCCGCCGAACGGGGTCCAGTAGCGGACGCTTGCATGGGAGTTGGCGGACAGGTTTCCGGCACGGACGGCCTGGGCCACACGCAGCGCCCGGCCGACGTCCCTGGTCCAGATGGAGCCGGACAGTCCGTACTCGGCGGGCGTTGCCGATGGTGTGCCCGGCGCGAGGGCGGACCATCCGGCCTGCGCCTCAGTCGCCCGTACGACGGCCGCGTGGACGTCTTCCGGCGTCGCGGCCGGGTCGGTGGCGACGACCTCCTCCGTAGCCGGGTTGAGGACCTGGAGCTCGTGCTCGCACGAGATGGACGGGGAGGATGAGAAGGATGGGGAGGACGACGAGGAGGACGACGAGGACGGCAAGGAAGTACCTCTTACATGCGTTCGAAGGAGCGGCGGAGCTCCCAGTCGGTCACCACGGCTTCAAAGGCGTCCAGCTCGACGCGGGCCATGTTGCGGTAGTGAGCGACGACCTCGTCCCCGAAGGCGGCCTTGGCGATGGGACTGTTCTCCCAGAGCTCGGCTGCCTCGCGCAGGGTGGTGGGGACGTGCTCGTACTCCGTGGCGTAGGCGTTCCCCGTGCACGGCTCGGGCAGCTCGAGCTGCTGTTCTATGCCGTACAGACCGGCCGCGACGAGTCCCGCGACGGCCAGGTGGGGGTTGACGTCGCCGCCGGGCAGCCGGTTCTCGAAGCGCATCGAGCGGCCGTGGCCGACCACACGGAGCGCGCACGTGCGGTTGTCGTGGCCCCAGGCGACGGCGGTCGGCGCGAAGGAGCCGGGCTGGAACCGCTTGTACGAGTTGATGTTGGGCGCGTACAGCAGCGAGAAGTCCCTGAGCGCGGCCAACTGACCGGCGAGGAAGTGGCGCATGACCGGTGACATGCCGCCCGGGTCCTTCGAGGCACCGGCCATGGCGTTCGTGCCGTTCTCGTCGGCGAGCGAGAGGTGGATGTGGCAGGAGTTGCCCTCGCGTTCGTTGAACTTCGCCATGAAGGTCAGCGAGACGCCCTCCTGGGCAGCGATCTCCTTGGCGCCCGTCTTGTAAATGGCGTGCTGGTCGCAGGTGACCAGGGCCTCGTCGTACTTGAACACGATCTCGTGCTGGCCGGGATTGCACTCGCCCTTGGCGGACTCGACGGTCAGCCCCGCGCCCTCCATCTCGTTCCGGATGCGGCGCAGCAGGGGCTCGATACGGCCCGTCCCCATCACCGAGTAGTCGATGTTGTACTGATTGGCCGGGGTCAGGCCCCGGTAGTTCGCGTTCCACGCCTGCTCGTAGGTGTCCTTGAAGACGATGAACTCCAGCTCCGTGCCTGCCTGGGCGGTGTAGCCGAGCTCGGCGAGCCGCTCCAGCTGACGGCGGAGGATCTGGCGGGGTGCTGCGACGACGGGCGAGTCGTTGTTCCAGGCGAGGTCGGCGATGAGCATCGCCGTGCCGGCGTTCCACGGGACCCTGCGGAGGGTGCTGAGATCCGGATGCATGGCGAAGTCGCCGTATCCGCGCTCCCATGAGGACATCTCGTACCCGTCGACCGTGTTCATCTCGGTATCGACCGCGAGGAGGTAGTTGCAGCCCTCCGTGCCGTGGTGCAGCACCTCGTCGAGGAAGAAGCGCGCGGCGAACCGCTTGCCCTGGAGTCGCCCCTGCATGTCGGGAAAGGCCAGGACGACGGTGTCGATCTCGCCGCTCGCGACGAGGGCGTGCAGTTCCTCGACGCTGAGCGGGGGTGTGCGGTCTGCCACGGGCAAGGCCTCCTTGGGTCAGCCGAGAGCCATAAGGTATTGCTGAGGACCATTGCTTGGGAAGGGGGCGCGGCCACATGTCGCAGCCAGATGCGCACGGGGTGAACGGGCGGCGGAGCGATCAGCTGACACCGGTCCTGCGGCCGGTGCGGGCGGGCAACGGTTTCGAGGAAGCGCTGGAACAGATCCTCCAGGTCGTACGGCTCGGCCTGGTGCCCGGCGGTCGACGCTTGCCCGCCGAAAGGGAGTTGGCGGAACGCCTCGGGGTCAGCCGGGTGACGCTGCGCGAGGTGCTGAAGGTGCTGCAGGACCAGGGGCTGGTCGAGTCGCGGCGCGGGCGGTACGGCGGCACGTTCGTCCTGCCCAGGGCCCAGGCGCCCGGCGAGGCCGAGCTGCGCCGCCGGGTCGAGCGGACCGACGTCGAGGACGTACTGCGGTTCCGTGAGGTCCTGGAGGTGGGCGCGGCCGGGTTGTGCGCGGCCCACGGCCTGTCCGCCGGGCGGTCCGCGCGCCTGCGCGACGCGCTCGCCCGCACCCACGACGCGCCGCTCACGGACTACCGGCGCCTGGACACGCTGCTGCACCTCACGCTCGCCGAACTGTGCGGTTCGCCGACGCTCGCCGCCCAGTACGCGGCCGTGCGCGCGACCGTGAACGACCTGCTGGACTGCATCCCGCTGCTGGTCCGGAACCTGGAGCACTCGCAGCAGCAGCACACCGCCCTGGTGGAGGCCGTGCTGGACCGGGACGCCGACGGGGCGCGGGAGATGATGCGCGAGCACTGTGCGGGGACGGCCGCCCTGCTGCGCGGCTTCCTCACGTGACCCTTCCCGGCGCGCGGACCGATCAACGGCCAGGTAACTCCCAGGTATGGCCTTCTGGCCACGCGGCCCGCAAAGGTGTGGATCCGTTCCATTGTGTTTCGCTGCGCTACCGGGGGCCGTCCTGTCGCCCCGGCGGCCCCTTCCGCCCGAACCCGAAGTTCGCGGCGCCGGCGGCGGCCTGGGCAGAGTTGGAACGAAACTGATCCAGGAGACCTGGATGGCCGGATGGCCGGATGGCCGGATGGCCGGA
>CAMLJW010000139.1 GCA_946480485.1 uncultured Streptomyces sp.
TTCAGACGTGTGCTCTTCCGATCTCGCGCAGCGGGTCAGTCCGGGCGATATTCCCGGGTACCTGCCCTTTGCCGGAGACCGCGCTCACAAGGCACTGTTTTTACCCGAGGAAGGATTCCTCGACGCCCGCCGCTGGCTGGAAAACCTCCAGACGGCGCTTGCGGCGATGCCGAATGTGACTGTGCACCGCGTCGAACATGTGCAAGGGCTGTCGGCGGATGCAAAGTTCACCGTGCAGGCCGGTGAGCAGCGGATCGTGGCAGACCAGGCCGTGGTCGCCGCCGGTGTGTGGACCTCCGACGTGGTGGCCGAGCTGCGCCCCGATATCGTCCTCATGCCCGTGATCTCCGGTGCCGGCGCCGCATTGCAGGTCCGCCCCCCCGTGCCTATGCAGGCGGTCGTGCGCACCCCCAACCGCTCCTTTGCCTGCGGCCTGCACACCGTCCCCATGACCGACGGAACGGTGTATCTCGGCGGCACCAACAACGTCTGCCTCGCCCCTGAGGAGGCACCGACCCTCTCCAATGTGCACTATCTCTCCGACACCATGACCAGCCAGTTCCACGAAGGCTTCATCACCGCGGCGGTCACGCAAACCCACTTCGGAAACCGGCCGATCAGCCTCGACACCTACCCCCTGCTGGGCGCCACCTCCGCTGCCGGTCTGTGGGTGGCGACCGGCACCTACCGCGAGGGCTTGCACACTTCCCCGCTCATCGCCCAGGAGATCGCGGCCGAGATGCTTGGCCAAACCCCCTCCGGCCTGCCCAGGGCATACGCCCCGGAACGCGACCCCATCATCGAATGGGACCGGCCCGCAGCCGTGGCCGAAGCGGCCCGCCACGTTCACTCTCTCGCCGTCGAAACCCGGATGCGCCCCCCCACCAACGGCGCCTGGCCCGCCTGGCTGCGCACCATGTACAGCCAAGCAATGAACCGCTGTTACGAGCACGTTCCAGCGGACTTCATCCTCCACCCCGAACTCGCGCCACTCGCCTACGAGTCCGGCCCCGCACTCATGACCATGATCCAGGACTATCTTACGGCCCGCTCCAAAGCCAGGGTTGTGACCACGTAGCGACCCTTGCGCGACAGAGAGCGGGCTGCCGACACCCTGCGACTCCGCCTCCCGCGTTGTCGTCGGTCCACGACGGCCCGCGTCGCCGCCCTCCTCCGCCTGGGGGTACCCACAGCCTTCGGCGGGAGGTACCCCCAGCCGCATGACGCCGCTCGCTGATCCACCTTGCCATCGCACACCAGGTCGTCATACTCCAGCTGTACGTTCCGGGACGCGTTCGAGGCCGTGATGGGTCAGATCGCGGGCCGCTTCGCGTGGGTCGAACCCCGGCGCAAGGCGGGGCGGTGACCGCACACCATCCCGCCCAGAACCGGACAGCGAAGCGAGAATGACGTTGGACACGAAAGCGGCGACTTGCCTTGTTCTACGAGATGCGGACGGCGACCGCGGTGAACACCGCGACCACCGGGGTCAAGGACGACCCCGCGCCCTTGGCGGATCGTCCCCGGCCCCTCCCCCTGCCGCCCGCAAAGCCGTTGACTGGCGCATCCGATTAGCCGCGCTCTCCACCATCTGGGGCTGCAGCTTCCTTCTCATCAAGGTCGGCACGCAGGCCTACCCGCCCTTCCAGGTCACCTTCGGTCGGCTCCTGTTCGGCACGGCGGTGCTCGCGGTGGCGATGGCCGTCCGCCGCGAACGGCTGCCCCGAGGGCTGCGCACCTGGGGCCATATGACGGTCGCGGCATTGCTGCTCAACGCTCTGCCGTTCTCCCTCTTCGCCTACGCCGAACTCAGGATTCCTTCGACGCTCGCCGGTATCTGCAATGCCACGGTGCCGCTGTGGGACCTGGCGCTCTCCCTCACCGCCCTGTCGGAGGACCGGCCGACGCGGCGCCGTGTCACGGGCCTCGGCATCGGCTTCCTCGGCGTTCTCACCCTCCTCGGCGCCTGGCAGGGGTTCCCCGGGCTGGACTTCGGTGGCGTGGCGATGGCGCTGCTCGCCTCCCTCTGCTACCCGATCGGCTGGATCTATGTGCGCCGCACGCTGGCCGGTTCCGGCTCCTCAGTCCTGTCGCTGACCGGCGCTCAGCTGTGCCTGGCCACCGTCCAGCTCGCCGTCATCGCTCCGCTGTTCACGAAACTTCCGGCCTCGTTCCCGATCATCCCGCTGCTCGCGGTGTTCGCACTCGGGGCGGTGGGAACCGGGTTTGCGGTGCTGATCCAGTATGGGCTGGTCACAGAGGTCGGCCCGACGACCGCGCAGATCGTCTCCTACTTCATACCGGTGGTCTCCACGGCGGCAGGCGTCATCATCCTCGGAGAACCCCTCGACTGGAAAACGCCGGTGGGGGCCCTGATCGTCCTTGCGGGTGCGGCACTCGCACAGAGCCGGCCCCGTGGCCGACCGCGGCCCGCGCAGACCCGGGACTCCCGGCAGTAGCTGCGGGCCGATACCACGGTGGGCGTCGGGCGGCTTCACGAAGAAGGATTTCCCCCACTTCCTGGCCCTGCCGCACCGCCGCCTGGACGGCCCGGTCACGGTCGTCTGGGGCAACCATTCCAGCCACATCAGCACGCATGTGAAACCGTACGCACAGCGGCAGCACTGGCTCACGATCACCAGGGAGAAAATGGCGAGCCGGGCGTTCCGTTCGATTGACGAGCTCCAACCGGTCAGTCCTGCCGGTCAGTCCTGCCGATCAGTCCTGCCGTTCAGTCGTGCCGGTCAGTCCTGCCCGGCGAGTTCCGTCAGGCGCCGCGCCTGCGCCCGCGTGGAGCGGGCGATGGCGTCCTCGTCGACGTGCAGAAGCCGGCCGTCCTCGACGATCTGCTCGCCGTTGACGAAGGAGGCGGTGACCGGCGCGGCTGCGCCGAGGACGAGCGCGGTGACCGGGTCGGCGATCGAGGCGTGGGCCAGCGTGTCCATTCTCCACAGCACAAGGTCGGCGAGCTTTCCCGGTTCAAGGGAGCCGATCTCCCGTGCTCTGCCCAGGACTTGGGCGCCGCCGTAGGTGCCGAGGCGCAGGGCCTGACGGGCGTTCAGGGAGGCTTCGCGGTGGGAGCCGAGGCGGTTGATGAGGAGGGCGTTGCGGAGTTCGGTGTGCAGTTCGCCGGACTCGTTGGAGGCGGTGCCGTCGACGCCGAGTCCGACCGGGACGCCGGCGGCCAGCATGTCGGGGACCCGTGCGATCCCGGCCGCGAGACGGGCGTTGGACGAGGGGCAGTGGGCCACACCCGTCTTCGTACGGGCGAAGGCGGCGATGTCGGAGTCCTTCATGTGGACGCAGTGCGCCATCCACACGTCCTCGCCGAGCCAGCCCGTCGACTCGAAGTAGTCGGTCGGGCCCAGGCCGAACAGCTCCTTGCAGAACTGCTCCTCCTCGAGGGTCTCCGAGCCGTGCGTGTGCAGCCGGACGCCCTTCCGCCGCGCCAACTTCGCACCGTGCCTGAGGAGTTCGGTGGATACGGAGAAAGGAGAGCAGGGTGCGACCGCGATCTGTGTCATCGCGTCGAAGGAGTCGTCGTGGTAGGCGTCGACGGTCGCCTCGGTGGCCGCGAGGGCGCCTTCGAGGGTCTCGACGGCGAAGTCCGGGGGCAGACCGCCGTCCTTCTCGCCGCGGTCCATGGACCCGCG
Source organism: uncultured Streptomyces sp. (assembly GCA_946480485.1). Next base: position 3,654 of record CAMLJW010000139.1, read on the forward strand.
GGCGAGGGTGAAGCGGACGCCCGTCTCGCGCGCGGCGCGGATGAGGGAACCGGACAGGTCGCCGGAGCCGTTCGGATAGATGTAGTGGTGGTCCATGGCGGTGGTGACGCCGCCACGGGCCATCATCGCGAGCGACCCCTGCGCCGCCGAGTACGTCATCCGCTCGTCGATCCGCGCCCAGATCGGGTAGAGCGCCACCAGCCAGTCGAAGAGGTTGTGATCCGTGGCGAGGCCACGAGTGATCCACTGGTAGAAGTGGTGGTGCGTGTTGACCAGGCCGGGGGTCAGGAGATGGCCGGTCGCGTCGATACGGCGTGCGACGTTCTCCAGGCCCTCGGGGGCCTGGCCGGCGCCGAGCGACTCGATACGGTTGCCGGCGACGACGACGTATCCGGAGGCGTACTCGGTGTCGTCGGCGTTCACGGTCGCGATCGCGCAGTTCTCGATGACGATGCGCTGAGCCATCGTTCGTCCTCTACTTTCCGTGTCCGCTGCTTTCCGTGCCCGCTGCTTTCCGTGTCCGCGTCAGAGGTTGGTGAGATCCACCGGGATGCGCGCCGCGCAGCCGTCCCGCAGGACGGTGGCCTCGATCAAGCCGTACGGACGGTCGGCGGCGAAGTACACAGCTCCATCGGCGGTGTCGTTCTTGAGTCCGAACGGCTCCAGGTCCACCAGGAAGTGGTGCTTGTTCGGGAGCGAGAAGCGGACCTCGTCGATCTCGTCGCGGTGGTCGATGATGCGCGCGCCCATTGCGTACAGGGTCTGCTGGAGAGACAGCGAGTACGTCTTCGCGAAGGCCTGGAGCAGGTGCTCGCGGGTCTGCTCGTACGACGTCTCCCAGGCAGGTGTCCGCCGCTCGTCGTCGGTCCAGTTGAACCGCCAGCGCGCGGAGACCTCCGTGGCCAGGATGCGGTCGTACGCCTCCGGGAGGGTCGTGTACTGGTCCTTGGCAAACCCCCAGAACTCGGAGTTGGTCGAGTTCATCACGGTCAGGTCCTTCAGCCCCGAGACGACCTCCCACTTCTCGCCGTCGTACGTGATCTGAGCGAGACGGGTCTCCTGCCCCTTGCGGACGAAGGAGTGCGCCCCCTCCCCGGGGTTCTCGATGCGCTCCCAGACGTACTCCTCAATACGGATGCGGGCCGTTTTGATCGGCTCCTGGCTCGTCACGAAATGGCGGGCGAGGTGGATTCCGAACTGCTCGGCGGACTCGATGCCGTACTTCTTGGCGAAGGCGTACACCGTGTTCTTGGTGGTGTCGGTCGGCAGGACGCTCGCGTTGGAGCCGGAGTAGTGGACCTCGTCCATGTCGCCGGAAAGCGACACGGATACGTTCAGGTCCTTGATGTGGTGGGTGGCGCCGTCCCGCGTGATGCGTACGACCCGGTTCTCGGCCTTGCCGTACTGGTTCTGTCCCAGGATGGGCATGTGTGCTAGCTCCCTCGGTACACGGAGTAGCCGAACGGGTTGAGCAGCAGCGGCACGTGGTAGTGCTCGCCCGGTCGGACAGCGAAGGTGACTGCCACTTCCGGGAAGAACACTCCTCCGGCACCGCTGTCCCGATGCGCGGGGGCGCCCTGCTGCGCCTCGGCCTTCTTGTTCTCCAGGTACGGTTCGACGGCGAAGTCGAGCCGTACCTGGGTCGTCCCTGCCGGCGGGGCCGGGAGGTCCCCGCACCGTCCGTCCGCGTCGGTCGCGGAGCCGCCGAGCGGCTGCCAGTCCGCGTCGCGCCCGCTACGGGCGGCGAGTCGGACCGCGACGCCCTCGGCGGGGCGGCCGGCGCTGGTGTCCAGAATATGGGTGGACACGGAGGCGGTGGTGTCGGTGCTCATACGCTCTCTTCTGGTCCATGCCCTCTGCGAGGCCTCTACCGAAACCTCTGCGAGCCCTCGGCGAGGCGGGTCAGCCGAATACGGTTGATCTTGCCCAGTTCGGAGCGGACGATCTCGCGCTCCCGCTCGGGCGAGTTACCGATCCGTTCCCTGACCGCGTCGCGCATCTGCTCGCCGGTCCGGCCCGTGGCACAGATCAGGAAGACATGGCCGAACTTCTCCTGGTACGCCAGGTTCAGTGCGAGCACCTCCGCCCTGAGCTCCGCTGAGGCACCGGCCATGCCGCGCTGCTCGCGCGAGCTCGTCGGATCTCCTGGCTCCGGCCGCCCGATCGGCGGATGCCCTGCCATCGCCTCCTCCAGGTCGACGACGGTCAACTCGGCCATGGCGGCGTCGCTCGCGGCGAGAAGGTCGTCAACAGCGGCGTACGGGCGCTGCGCGACCAGCTTCCTTCCCCACGCCACCGAGGCGCACGCCTCGCGGAGCGCGGCTAGGGCCGCGCGCTCTTGCAGGCCGTTGAGCCGGGCGAGACCGCCAGGTGTCGTACTCGACGTCAGGGCAACCCTCCGTGACCTTGTGCTGACGGACACGGACAGCCAACGCCCTCAGAACGACCACGTCAACGCTTTGTGGAAAGGCCCGCCAGGGTGCCTCGCCGGCGCCGTCGATGAGCGACGGCGCCGTCGATGAGGCCAGTTGGGAAGGATTCGGCCGAGAACGCGGTCGAGTTCGGGTTCAGCCATGCAGCCGGTTCGGCCCCGTCTTTATCCATCGCGGAACCCTGCCGTGGAACTCCTCGCCGATTGGCATGGGCTGAGTATTCAGCTCCCTGCCATGTGTCCCGCAAGAACTGCACCACGGGTTGTCTGTGCCGACGACGCCAGATTTCCTTGAAGTGGACTCGATAGAAAGGTGAGGGACCGCCTTCGCAAGGAAGAGGCCAAGCACCGCACCGTAGATGAGATGCCCGACAAGGCTGAGGGTGAAATTCACCGGGCTCATGGCGAAAAGCATGTTTGAACCATTGGGAATGACGACAACAGTGGCGCAGAGACCGAACCATATAAAGATTCCGTAGCCGATGGAAAGAAGCATCGGTTGTGCAGTGATCAGCGAGGGGCGGACCGCTGCCACCAGCCTGCAGAACACGAAGAAGGCCATCCCTATCCCGCCGCCGTCACCTAGATAGCGCCACAGGTATCCGATGAACAGATCACCTCGATCGATACCGAGAACCCATCCTCCGAGATGGGGAATGAAATCCGGCCAAACACCAGCAATAATCATGGGAATTCGCATCGCGTCATAGGCGGATACCGCGACCAGGCCGGCGATCAGGCCCTTGAGCGCCCACACCGATTCCGGTGAGCCGTGCGCCATGAGAACCATTGTCAAAATCGCCAGAGGGATCACCAGGAAGAGCGCCTCCTCAGTCATCGATATGACGCCCATGACCGCCAGCGGTATGGACAGGACCGGCATCGCGCCGGCGACTATAAGAATCAGGCTGCGAAGCAACTGCGCACGTGACATTGTGGCTCGTCTTTCGAAAGAGGCCCCAGCTAAGGTCTCCGGGGGGTGACGGTCGCTGGGGTTGATCAGCGTCGAGACAGCTGCCGCATAAGTGAGCGGCGCAGAAGGTTGTTCCTTCCGTAAGGCCGCGCTCGTGGAGCGGGCTACTCGCATGGTGAGTTCCCGGTCTCAGCCGATGCCGACAGAACGCTGTAGAGCCCTGACAAGGACATGTCAGACACGGGGTGCGGACCATCACCATGGTCCGCTGGTGGGCAAAGCGGGCGTCGTGACGGGCCAGCGGGGTGGTGTCGCCGGCGAACATCAGCGGCTCGCCCGCCCGGGCCGGGGACAGGCGCTGGACCACGGCCTGCCGCAGCCGGTCGGTCGAGACCCCTCCGTGGTGCAGCGCGTCGTACACCGAGCCGTGCCGTCGGAGGAACTCCGGTTCCCACGACAGCTCGACCGGTGACTGCACCGGACCGGCGGTGCACAGCATCGCATCGGCGAGTTCGAACAGCGCGTCGCCCCGACGGTACGGACGGGAACGCAACTGACTTCGGAACGCGATAAGTGGACGCAGGACATCAACACCGGGCGTGCGGGAAGGAAGAATGAACATCACGACCTCTGCCTTGATCGGCTGACAACTCGTGGCGAGAAGAAACGATCGTGCAGAGGCCGCCCTGCTGTCATGAGAACCGCGAAATCCGTCCTCCCCCGACCAGGTCGCAGCACCCGCCTTGACCGGGAACTCACCGAAAGGGGCGGCGCCGGAATCCTCCGGTGCCGCCCCTGGCCGGGCTGTCTGTCCACGTGCTCAGGAGCCCGACATGGCGTCCCCGAACATGGGGTCGTCCCCCGAGTCCCCGATACCCACGGACGACGCACCGAAGCTCACAGCGCCGGTGGTCGTGACGCCTCCGCTGGAGCCGCGCAGGACCCACACGGCGCCGTCGTCGCTGTTCTCGCCGCCCGCGCCCACCGACAGATCGGCGCGGCCGTCCTTGTTGTGGTCGGCGAGGTGGATGGCATCGCCGAACATGTCCGACGACTCGTTGGCGCCCGGGACACCCGAGGTGCCCTGGTTGAAAGACTGAGCGCCGGTGCCCGTCAGGCCGGAGGCGCCGCCGCGCAGCACCCAGACGTTGCCTGCCTGCGCGGCGGAGCCGATGGTCTCGAAGTCCGCGCCGACGGCGAGGTCCGGGTAGTCGTCGCCGTTGACGTCGCCCGCGGCGAGCGTGCCACCGAACGAGTCGTTGGACTCGTCCGCCCCCGGCACACCCGCGGTGTCCTGACTGAACACGGCGCTGCGAGTGGTGTCGACGCCCGCCGTACCGCCGTAGAACACGGTGACGTAGCCGCCCTTCGCCGTCTGGTCGGTGACGGAGACGAAGTCGGAGCCGACGACCAGGTCGTCGTGCCCGTCGAGGTCGAAGTCGGCCACGGTGAGCGCGCCGGCGTACCCCGTGCCCACCTCGGTCTGCAGGGTGGGCCCGGTCGAGGCGCCCCGGTAGACGAAGTTGCCCGCGGAGGACCCCACCACCACGTCGTCCGCCCTGTCGTTGTCGAAGTCCCCGGCGGCCAGCTGGACGGCGCCCCTGGGGTACGCGCCGGACTCGATCTGCGCGTCGAAGCGCAGGTTGCCGGCCGCGCCGCCGGACTTGGTGAAGCCGCCCTTGAAGATCCACACGTCCTTGCCGGTGGAACCGACTGCCAGATCGGCCTTCCCGTCACCGGTGAAGTCACCGACCGCAAGTGACTGGCCGAACCGGTCGTGGCCCGACGCGTTCGGATCGCTGATCGTCGTGCCGCCTGACAGGCCGGACGAGCCGCCCCAAAGGATCGTGACCGAACCGCCGTCGACATCGCCGCTGACATCCTCCAGCGGTGTGCCCACGACGAGATCGCCGTTGCCGTCGTTGTTGAGGTCGCCGTGCGCGAGTTCGGTGCCGAAGCGGTCGGAGGTCTCCGAGGTGCCCGGCACTCCGGAGGAACTCTGCGACGTGCTCTTGTGGCGCGCGGCGCCGATACCGCTCGACGAGCCGTAGTTGACGACCACGGCGCCCGCCTTCGCCTTCCCGCCCGCGACAGCACCCGGGGCGCCGGTCGCCAGATCGCGGTAGCCGTCACCGTTGAAGTCGTCGGCCAGGCCCGACGTGGCGGCACTCGCGCCGCCGGGCAGGGTGATGAGCAAGCCACCGGCCAGGGCGGCCGCGACGGCGGTGGCACCCAGGGCGGCGGGACGCCGGGAGCGCTTGTGGTGGGGCCGGGACACGGGTTCCTCTCCAGGACATACGTACACGGGCTCAGGGATGACCTCTGGTGAGCGTCTCTGGTCAGCTAAGCGAACCTATGCGAACCGTAAGGTCTGACACGGGTTCCGCCCACCGTGGTGGGGCAGCGTGAGCGTGGAGATGGAATCCCGCGCCGAGTACTGCTCCGCGTGGCCGGTGGCCGGTGGTGGGTGTGCTGGTCGTGGTCACGCTCTGGTGCCGGTGGGCTGCGCGGGGCAGCCGCCGCCGGTCCGTTGGTGCGTGTCCCTCCGGACGCTGGCCGGCGCGGTCCGAAGGCCGTACCGGGGAGGGAACCTCACGTCGCCTGGGCATGAGGTGGTTGGTTCGCGGCCGGGTGGGGCCGGTCTTCGACCGGTCCGTCCGGCTGGTCTTCGTGGTGGCCGCGACGACGGCTTTGGCTTCCGTCGTGTCCACCACTGTGCGGATCATTATGGTGCCGCTGGCGCGGTCCATGACGGTCTTGGTCTGGTGGGCGAGGCCGCGTGCGGCGATCCGCTGCCAGGCGCCCTGGTCGCGGTCGCCCTGCCAACCACAGTCACGGCCGGGGCAGATGGCCCACTTCCAGCCCGACACGGTGGGCCGGTCGGGTGCCTTGCGGTGCCTGAGCGGTGTGAGGCAGCGCGGGCAGTGCTTCGAGGTATTCCTCGGCACCACCGTCACGACCGCTATGCCCACCTCGGCTGCCAGGTGCCGCGTACGGTCGGCGATCTGACCGCGCACTGTCTGGGACATGCGCGTGTTCTGGGTACGGCCCATGCCCCTGGCTTCCATCGACCGAAGGTCTTCCAGATAGATGACCGTGGCCCCGACCGCGGCGGCCTGATCGACTGTCCAGCGGGCGGCGGCCCACGCCAACGCGTCGTTGAGGTTGGACCGGCGCTTTGAGACGCGCCGGATCTCCTTGGCCAGCACAGCGTTCTTGTCGTCCAGGGCGGGATCGGCGAGCCGCATGTAGTGGTCGGTCCTGGCGCGGAGGCGTTCGCTGATGCGGCGCAGCCGGTCCTGCTTGGCCAGCACCCCGGCGGCCCGGAACTGGGCGCCAGAGCCGAGGGCGGTGATACGTCCGTCGTCGTGGAGCCGGGCCGCGCCCGCGCTGAGGAGGGTGTTCAGTCCCCAGTCCACGCCGAGCGCGACCGTGTGTCCGGTGCGCCGGGTCTTGGGGACGGGGTGGGTGTAAGCGAGGTCGGCGCGTACGTGACCGCCCGCGATGCGCAGCGCCGGCAGGTGGATCACCGCGTTCGCCGGAACCGTGGGCGGCAACGCGATCGGGCACTCTACCCACGTCCAGTCCGCGTACTTCCGCGGGTCGGGCCGGGTGGGGAGCTGCAGCCGCAGGAGGGCTTTCGTCGGCTCGGTCGCGGAGCGTTCGATGGTGGCCTGCTGCCCGTCGCACGCGGCGAGCAGCAACATGCGTGGCAGACGCGCGGTGGGCTCCAGCTCGAACACGTCGGCCGCCAGACGCCCGTGCTTACGCTCAAAGGCAGTGATCTGGCGGGTGCGGGAACGGATGACGCTGGACGGCAGGTACGCACCGCCCGGTATCGCGGCCCGCACTTGGTCCCACTCCCGGGGGGTGCGCCTGCCCGGGTCGGCAGGCCACGCGGCCAGCACACCGCCCACCACATCGGCCCGCCACCTCACCGAGCGCAAAGCGCGCCCGGCCTGCTCCTGGGCCATGCGGACGATCCGGTCGTTGACCTTCACGCCCTCGTCGGGTGCGGTGGTCCAGCCCAGGCGCCGCAGCGCCATCCACGCATTCGACGGCAGCTTCCTACCGCCCGCGTCCTGCCCGGCTGCGAGGACATCGACATCGGTGGTGTTCCAGTGCTCGGCCAGCAGCGTGCCGGTCATCCCGGCCACCAGGTCGGTGCACCAGCCCACACGCTCCATCAGAGCGGCAGCGGTGAGGAGTTCGCTGGTCTTCTCGTCCACGCCCGTGCGGATGAGGGCGCGGGCGCACGCGGTGCGGGAGGTCTCACCGTCAGCGAGAAGCAGCTTCCGGCTCACGCGGCACGGTCCTGGTCGTTGCACTGGCCGGACTCGGCCAGCAGCCGCTTGCGGTTCTCCGCACTACGCATCCCGTACAGGCGCCCGGCGAACGTCGTCACGAGGGAGACGAAGTCTTCGAGGAGTTCATCCCGGCC
>CAMLJW010000140.1 GCA_946480485.1 uncultured Streptomyces sp.
CCTTCAAGGCATCCAAGCCCTCCAAGGGTTCCAGAGGGACGCGGCCGCTGCGGTTGCCGGCCGTACTGCCCCTGCTGGCGTCGATGCTCGCCGGGTGCGGCGGCGACGAGGGGGCCGGCCCGCTCACCGTGAACTGGTACAACTTCCCCGACGACTCCGGCGCGCTCCAGGAGGCGGCCGACAGGTGCAGCCAGACGTCCAACGGCCGCTACAGGATCAGCTACAACAAGCTCCCGCGCGCCGCCGACGGCCAGCGTCAGCAGCTGGTGCGCCGGCTCGCGGCCGAGGACGACTCGCTCGACATCCTGGGCCTGGACGTCACCTGGGCCGCGGAGTTCGCCGAGGCGCGCTGGATCCGCGAGTGGACCGGGGCGGCCAAGCGGCAGGCCACCCGGGGCACCCTGCGCGTACCACTGCGGACCTCGACGTTTGAGGGCAAGCTGTACGCCGTCCCGTACAACACCAACACCCAGCTCCTCTGGTACCGCGAGGACCTGGTGCCCACGGCGCCCAGGACCTGGACCGAGATGCTCGACACGGCCCGCGAGCTCGCTCGGCAGGGCAAACCGCACTTCGTGGAGATCCAGGGCGCCCAGTACGAGGGCCTGACCGTCTGGTTCAACACGCTGATCAACAGCGCGGGCGGCTCCATCCTCAACGAAAGCGCGACCGAGCCGTCCCTCGGTCCGCCCGCCGTGCGGGCGGCCACCATCATGCGCGACCTGGCGAACTCTCCGGCCGCGGATCCCTCCCTGCCCAACCACATGGAGGACCAGAACCGCCTCGCCATGGAATCGGGGGTGGCGGCGTTCGAGCTCAACTACCCGTTCGTCTATCCGTCGATGAAGGCGAACAACCCGGAGCTGTTCAAGAACTTCCGCTGGGCGCCATACCCCAGGGTCGACGCGAACCGCCCGGCGCGGCCCACCATCGGCGGCATCGACCTGGCCGTGAGCGCCTACTCGCGCCACCCCGACCTGGCCTTCGAGGCAGCCCTGTGCCTGCGCAACCGCGAGAACCAGCTCACCGCCGCGCTTGAGGGCGGACTACCGCCCACGCTGCGCGCCCTGTACGACGACCCGGCGTTCATCAGGGACTACCCGTTCGCCAAGGATGTGCTGGCCGCCCTGGAGTCGGCGAGCGTGCGCCCGCTCACCCCGGCCTACCAGAACGTGTCGATCGCGGTCTCCCACACGCTGTCCCCGCCGTCCGCGATCAAGCCGGAGAGCTCGGTCGACACCATCAGGGAACAGATCGACGACGCTCTGCGATCCGAGGGTGTGATTCCGTGAACCACCGTCTCCCGAGCCACCCCGCCGTCCGGCGCCCCTGGACGCGGGTCCAGTTCCCGGGCGGTACGAGATGAGCATGCAGGCCGAACCTGCCGGAGCCCCGCCGCCCCCTGAGGCGGAGCCGGTGAGGCAGGACCAGGCGGCGGTCTCGGCGGGGGCCCGGCAGGAGCGGCAGCTCGGTTGGCTGCTCTGCGCACCGGCCGTCGTCGTCATGCTCGCCGTGACCGCGTACCCCATCGGGTACGCCGTCTACCTGTCCCTCCAGCGGTACGACCTGCGCTTCCCGGGACAGGCGCAGTTCGTGGGCCTGAGCAACTACGGGGCGGTGCTGTCCTCCCCGTTCTGGTGGGACGCGTTCTGGGTGACGCTGTTCATCACCGGCGTGTCCGTGGTCATCGAGCTGGTCCTCGGCATGGCGATCGCGATGGTGATGCACCGCACGATCTTCGGGCGCGGCACCGTACGCACCTCGGTCCTCGTCCCGTACGGGATCGTCACCGTCGTCGCCGCCTTCTCCTGGCAGTACGCCTGGACCCCCGAGCTCGGATACCTCGCCGAGCTGCTGCCCAGCGGCCAAGCCCCACTGACCGAGCAGTGGCCCGCCCTGTGGCTGATCATCCTCGCCGAGGTGTGGAAGACGACCCCCTTCATGGCCCTGCTGCTGCTTGCGGGACTCGCACTGGTCCCCGAGGAGACGCTGCGGGCGGCCATGGTGGACGGTGCCACCGCCTGGCAGCGCTTCACCAAGGTCGTGCTGCCGCTGATGAAACCGGCCATCCTGGTGGCGCTGCTCTTCCGCACCCTGGACGCGTTCCGGATCTTCGACAACATCTACATCCTGACCGCGGGCGCCCAGGGGACCGGCTCCCTGTCGATCCTCGGTTACGACAACCTGTTCACCGCGCTGAACCTGGGCATCGGGTCGGCGATCTCGGTCCTGATCTTCATCTGCGTCGGGATCATCGCCTTCACCTTCGTCAAACTGTTCGGCGCGGCCGCACCCGGCGCGGAGGTGAAGCGCTGATGGCCGCCGTGGGCAGGACGCACGCCACCCGATGGGTCGTCGTGAACGTGGTTGTGGTGCTGTACGCCCTGTTCCCGGTGTGGTGGATCGCCGCGCTGTCGTTCAAGGAGCCCAGCACACTCACCGACGGCGACTACATCCCCCGGCAATGGACCTGGGAGAACTACCGGGGCATCTTCGAGACCTCCGAATTCACCCGTGCGCTGATCAACTCGATCGGTATCGCCCTGATCTCCACGGTGATCGCGGTGACCCTGGGCACGATGGCCGCCTACGCGGTGGCCCGGTTGCGATTCCCCGGCAAGCGGGTGCTCATCGGCATGTCGCTGCTGATCGCCATGTTCCCCCCGATCTCCCTGGTGTCACCGCTGTTCAACATCGAGCGCATCGTGGGGATCTTCGACACCTGGGTCGGGCTGATCATCCCGTACATGACCTTCTCGCTACCGCTGGCGATCTACACCCTGTCGGCGTTCTTCCGGGAGATCCCCTGGGATCTGGAGAAGGCCGCCAAGGTGGACGGGGCCACGCCGGGGCAGGCCTTCCGGATGGTCATCGCGCCGCTGGCCGCGCCGGGCGTCTTCACCACGGCCATTCTCGTCTTCATCTTCTGCTGGAACGACTTCCTGTTCGCGATCTCGCTGACCTCCACGGAGGCCGCGCGCACCGTGCCCGCCGCGATCGCGTTCTTCACCGGGAGTTCCCAGTTCGAGCAGCCCACCGGGTCGATTGCCGCCGCGGCCGTGGTGATCACCATCCCGATCATCGTGTTCGTGCTGTTCTTCCAGCGGCGGATCGTCGCCGGACTGACCTCCGGGGCGGTGAAGGGGTGACGGAGCGGGGTCGGCTGCGGCGGGTAGGCAGGTAAACGAGATAGGCGGGCGGCAGGTAGGTAGGCAGGTAGGCGGGCGACAGGTAAGTAGGCGAGGCGACAGGTAGGTAGACAGTCAGACAGGTATGCGTGCAGGCCCGGGGCGCCGGCCGCGACATCGGACCCAGAAGGCGTCCGGGCGCCGCAAGGCATCCAGACACCCGGAAGGCATGTAGGCATCCAGAAGGCGTGCAGGCAAGGAGGCACCACCCATGGCCGAGATCATTCTTGAGGGAGTCACCAAGCGTTTTCCCGACGGAGCCCTCGCCGTGAAGGACGTGGACCTCGACATCGCCGACGGCGAGTTCGTGATCCTGGTCGGCCCGTCCGGTTGCGGCAAGTCCACCACGCTGAACATGATCGCCGGACTCGAGGACATCACCGAGGGCACCCTGCGCATTGGCGACCATGTCGTCAACGACCTCGCTCCCAAGGAACGGGACGTCGCCATGGTGTTCCAGAGCTACGCCCTGTACCCGCACATGAGCGTCCGCGAGAACATGGGGTTCCCGCTGCGGCTGGCGAAGGTCGACAAGGCGACCATCAACGCGAAGGTCGAGCAGGCTGCACGCGTCCTCGACCTCACCGAGCACCTGGACCGCAAGCCCGCCAACCTCTCGGGTGGCCAGCGCCAGCGGGTTGCCATGGGACGGGCGATCGTCCGTGATCCCAAGGCGTTCCTGATGGACGAGCCACTGTCGAATCTCGACGCCAAACTTCGGGTGCAGATGCGCACCCAGATCTCCCGGCTGCAACGGCGCCTCGGCACGACCACCGTGTACGTCACCCACGACCAGACCGAGGCGATGACCCTGGGCGACCGGGTCGTCGTCATGAGGCAGGGCCTGGTCCAGCAGATCGGCACGCCCGCGCACCTCTACGACCTGCCGCGCAACCTCTTCGTCGCGGGCTTCATCGGCTCCCCGGCGATGAACTTCCTGAACGCCACTCTGGAGGAGAGTGTGCTGCGCTCGTCGCTGGGCGACCTGCCCCTCGACGACCGTACGCGGCAGGCACTGCTACGGCAGGACGCGCCCCGCGAGGTCATCGTCGGCCTGCGGCCCGAGGCCTTCGAGGACGCGGCCCTGACGCGCGAGAAGGCACGGGGCCGCCCCGCCTTCACCGTCACCGTGGATGTTCTGGAGTCGCTGGGCTCCGATGTGTACGTCTACTTCACCGCGGAGGGTGGGCCCGCGAGGACCACCGAACTGGAGGAGCTGGCCGCGGACTCGGGTCTGCGTGACACCGGCGCCGAGGCCGCGCAGCAGATGGTGGCCCGCCTCGACGCCGCCACACGCGCCCGCGAGGGCGAACCCGTGCGGCTGCAGGTCGACATGGGCAAGGCGCACGTGTTCGACCCGGCGACCGGCACGAACCTCACGCATCCGCGGAGCGCCGACAGCGTCTGACGCCGTACTCCTGGAATCGCGGGGCGGTCGCGAGGCCGGGCGCCCCGCTCGTACGGTGGCCGCCCGCGCCACGCTCAGAGTCGTGCCGTGCCCTCAGGGTCCCCGACAGGCTTCGGAAAGCGGCCTCGGTTTGGTGCGGGTGCGCCTGTCTCCGGCGCGTATGCGTTCGGTTGCCGTGGCCCCGTCAGGGGGGCAAAGTGGTACATGGTAAGCAGCGTGGAAAAGAGCCCAGGCGGCGAAGTCGGCGGATCCACCGGGGCTGACCGGGTTGCTGAACGGTTCCCCGTGAAGCGGACCACTACTGCCGGAGGACCGCCATGGCCGTGAAGGCGTACGGGCGGGGAAGCCGGACACCCATGCACCGGCGCAACGCGGACGCCGACTGGGACCGCTGGCCGGTGGACGCCTACCTCGACGAGAACTACCGCAGGATCCACCCCTCGGACGCGGCCGTTATCCGGCATCACGCGGGCGTGTACCGAAGGCTGCCGCCGGGAAGCATCGCCCGCTCCCTGGAGTGCGGCGCCGGACCCAACCTCTACCCCCTCATGCAGGCCGCCGCGGCCAGCCGCCGTATCGACGCCGTCGAGCCCGGGACCAGCAACCTCGTCTATCTCACCAGCCAGTTGCGCGACGGCCCGGACCCGCACTGGGCGCTCGTCTACCGCCTGTGCCGGGACCTCGACCCCGCCCTGCCCTCCAGACTTCCCGACGCCCTGGCACGGGTACGGGTCGTGCCGGGCAGCGCCCGCACCCTGCCGGAGGGCACATACGACCTGGCGTCGATGAACTTCGTGGCCGAAAGCGTCACCGAGGACCTGAGCGAATTCGCCGTACTGTGCCGCGCGTTCATCCGCTCCGTCCGCCCGGGCGGCCTGCTCGTCGCCGCCTTCATGGAGAACATGCCCAGCTACCGCATCGCCTCCGGGATGCGCTGGCCGGCCTGCCCGGTGGACGGGGAAGCGGTGTACGACGTCTTCGCCCCGCACACCCGGCGACTGCGTGTCACCCGCGTACAGAAGGACCCCACGCTGCCCGACTACGGGGACACGGGCGTGTTGCTGCTGCGGGGCGTACGAGTCTGAGTTTTCGTCCAGGGCCGGTTCTGAGGGCGGTCCGCTTCCGCTCAGCCGGACTCGCCCGCAGACAGAGGATGGTGCAGCAGTGTCGCCGCGGCCTTGAGGCCCGAGGGAACCGCAGGCCGGATGACCCCTCCGGAGCCGTCACGACAGGCCCCCGACGTGTGCGAGCGCCTGCTTGAGGAGGACTCCCTGCCCGCCGGGCATCTCGTTCTGGACCACGGGCGACGAGGCCTCCTGGGGGCTGAACCACTCCAGGTCCAGGGCGTCCTGCCGGGGGCGGCAGTCGCCGGCCACCGGGACGATGTAGGCCAGGGACACCGCGTGCTGGCGGGGGTCGTGGAAAGGCGTGACCCCCTGCGTCGGGAAGTACTCGGCGACGGTGAAGGGCTGCATGGAGGGCGGGACCCGGGGCAGCGCCACCGGGCCGAGGTCCTTCTCCAGATGACGTAGGAGGGCGTCCCGGACGCGTTCATGGTGCAGTACGCGGCCGGAGACGAGGGTGCGGCTGACCGTTCCGTCCGGCCCGATGCGCAGAAGCAGTCCGATGCGTGTGACTTCGCCGCTGTCGTCGACACGCACGGGAACGGCTTCGACGTACAGGATCGGCATGCGGGCACGCGCCAGTTCGAGTTCGTCGGAAGTCAGCCAGCCGGGCGTGGTCTCGGTCATGTCAGACATTGGCCGATCATACTTTCCAGGGCGTCGGACATGCGTACCCCCTTTCTTTCTGTGCGGCCCCTCTCTGATTCTTTCTCTGCGGCCCCTCTGACGTCAGCCGCGCGGCCGGTCCTCGGCCCGGAACATCCAGCGGTGCTTCTCGAGTTCGGCCGTGAGACCGATCAGCAGGTCCTGGGTGACGAGATCGGCTTCCTCCGTCGCCTGGATCCGCTCTCGCAGCTGCCCGATGACCGTCTCCAGGCTCTCGATGAGCAGGCCGACGACCTCGGTGTCCTGGACCCAGCCTTCCTTCGGGGCCTGCAGGGCGCAGGTCGTGGCAATGGTCTCGGGCCGTCCGTCGGGCGGGATGCCCAGTGCCGCGGCACGCTCGGCCACGGTGTCCGAGTACGAACGGGCCGTCGCGACGACCTCGTCGAGCTGCAGATGGATCGAGCGGAACCGCGGGCCCACGATGTTCCAGTGGGCCTGCTTGCCGATGAGCGAGAGCCCGAGCAGGTCCACCAGGGTGCCCTGCAGGGCGTCCCCGACCACCTGACGTGCGGCGTCGGGGAGATTGCTCTTGACCACAGTCATGACGCGCTTCTCCTTGTGGGTTCACGGCGGACGATACGGAGCAGCGCCGGTGCGCTCCTTCTCGCACGATCCGCCCCACACACCTGAGGTCTGTCCGGTGTCGAGTGGGCGGACGTACCGGCCCAGGCCAGGCAGCGGAAGGTTCACCGGACAGCGAGCGCAGGTCCGCTTCGCGTCCGCTGTGACCCGCAGTGCGGGGCCGGTCGTGCCCACGGGGAAGAACAGGTCCGGGTCCCCAACGCGCAGGCTGCTCCGCGCAACCACTCCATGCCGCCGCGAGTGCCCAGGGCCGATCCGTGGAAACACCCCCGGTCAGGGGAAACCACGCGGTGGCTCCTCCTGTCCCGTACGGGCGGCCACCAGGCGAGACGCTTCCTGACAGGGCGAGACAGCTGCGCATAGCATCGGTCCCCGCATGAACACAATGACGCTCTGGCACATCTCCGCCTGGGAGTTCGCCGCACTCGCCGCCGCGGCCGTGCTCGTCGGCTTCTCGAAGACCGCCGTGAGCGGTGCCAACACGGTCAGCCTCGCGATCTTCGCGGCCGTCCTGCCCGCCCGCGACTCGACCGGCGTACTGCTGCCCATCCTCATCGTCGGGGACGTGCTCGCCGTGCTCACCTACCGGAGGCACGCGCACTGGCCCACGCTGTGGCGGCTGTTCCCGGCGGTCGCCACCGGCGTGGTCTTCGGCACGCTGTTCCTGATGTGGGCGGACGACGCGATCGTACGGATGTCGATCGGCGCGATCCTGCTGCTGATGGCCGGGGTCACGGTGTGGCGCCGCCGGAAGGTGACGGTCGAGGAGCAGCCGGACGCGGTGACCTCACGGGCCGGCCGGATCAAGGCCCGTTCGTACGGCGTGCTCGGCGGCTTCACCACGATGGTCGCCAACGCGGGCGGCCCGGTCATGTCGATGTATCTCCTCTCCGCCGGCTTCCGCAAGCTCGGCTTCCTGGGAACCTCGGCCTTCTTCTTCCTGATCGTCAACGTCTCCAAGGTGCCCTTCAGCGTCGGCCTCGGGCTGATCGACGGCCGCTCGCTGCTGCTGGACGCCGCTCTCGCCGCCTTCGTCGTCCCGGGCGCCGTCATCGGCAAGGTGGCCGTGAACCACATCAATCAGCGGCTCTTCGAACAGTTGGTGATCGCGGCTACCGTCGTGGGCGGAGCGCAGCTCCTGCTCCGCTGAGCCAGGCGCCGTGCCGGCGGTCCGGCCGAGCCCGGAGCTGTGCCGGCAACCGGCGTTTCATCGACTTCCGAGGCCCCGTACGCTCGACGCCATGTCCCCGCACGTCCTGGTCCTCGGCGGCACGGCCGAGGCCCGCGAACTCGCCGCGTCCCTGGCCGCCCGGCCCGGCGTGCGTGTGACGACATCGCTCGCGGGCCGCGTGTCCAGGCCCGGTGCGCTCGACGGTGACGTGCGCATCGGGGGGTTCGGCGGGGCGGAAGGGCTCGCGCAGTGGCTGCGCGCGCAGCGCGTGGACGCCGTGGTGGACGCCACGCATCCCTTCGCGGTGGCTATCACGGCGAACGCCGCGCGGGCCGCGGCGGCCACGGGTGTCCCGACCGTCGTCCTGCGCCGGCCCGGCTGGGAACCGTGCCCCGGCGACCACTGGCACTCGGTGACCTCCCTCGCCGAGGCCGCCGATCTGCTTCCGTCGCTGGGCCGCCGCGTTTTCCTGACCACGGGCCGCCTGGGCCTCGCCTCCTTCGCGTGTCTGGCTGAACTGCATTTCCTCGTACGCTCGGTGGAGCCCCCCGAGCCGCCGATGCCGCGCCACACGGAAGTCCTGCTGGCACGCGGCCCGTTCACGGTGGAGGCGGAGACGGACCTCCTGCGCGAACATCGCATCGACGTGCTGGTCACCAAGGACAGCGGTGGCGCGTCGACATCGGCCAAACTGACAGCGGCCCGCGCACTCGCCCTGCCGGTCGTCGTCGTACGCCGTCCTCCGCTGCCCGGAGGCGTGGTACCGGCCGGCGACGTCACCGAGGCACTGACCCGGCTGGACCGCACCCTGCCGCAACCCGGACCCTGACCTGGATCCGGACCCTGACCTGGATCCGGACCCTGACCTGGATCCGGACCCTGATTCGGACCGGATTCCGACCCGCTCGACGCCACGCGGGCGGGACCCGAAGCCCGACGTTCGAGGCGCCCGCCTACCCCCGCGGCCGTCTGCGGAGCAGGTACGTGTCCATGATCCAGCCCTTGCGCTCCCGAGCTTCCGCACGGAGTCCGGCGATGCGGGACGCGGTCTCCGAGAGGGGACCCGAGGCGAGGATCTCGTCCGGGGTGCCTATGTAGGCACCCCAGTAGATATCGATGTCCTGGTCCGCGTACCGCTCGAAGGTCTGGTGGGCGTCGAGCATGACGACGATGTCGTCGACACCCTCGGGGAAGCCCTCGGCGAGGCGGCGGCCCGTCGTGATCTGGACGGGCCGGGCGACCCGGTTGAGGCCCGTGCGATGGCGGGCGGCGAGAGCCGAGACGCTGCTGATGCCGGGCACGACGTCGTACTCGAAGAGCACCCTGCCCCGGTCGAGGATCTCCTCCAGGATCCCGAGCGTGCTGTCGTACAGCGCGGGATCGCCCCACACCAGGAACGCCCCGCACTCGTCCTCGCCCAGTTCCTCGGCGATCAGACGTTCGTAGATTTCCGCGCGGGCGCGGCGCCAGTCGCCGACGGCGGGGGAGTAGCCCGCACCCCCGGCGGACCGGTCCCGCTCCGGATCGCGCGCCTCCACCAGCCGGTACTCCCCGTCCGGTATGTGCGCGTCGAGGATGTCACGGCGCAGCTGGACGAGGTCGGACTTCAATGCGCCCTTGTCCAGGAGGAAGAACACGTCCGTGCTCCGCAGTGCCTTGACTGCCTGAAGGGTCAGCTGGTCCGGGTTGCCCGCCCCGATGCCGATGACATGAATCTTTCGCACACCCCCGAGTCTGCCCCACGCCACTGACACTCCGGTCACCGCACTGACCAGAACAGATGGGGCGTTACGCCATCCCCCACGTCGAGTACGCCCCACCAGGCGTCACACTCGCCCGCTACTCCTTGCTTCCGCGCAGCTGAGGAGCCCACGCCGCCGCGTCCACAGCAGCGCCGTCCTGCTCCAGGACACCAGCCAACTCCCTTGCCCAGGCGCGGAGTTCAGCAAGATCGATGCCATAGGGCCGCTCCCGCCCGTCCTCCGTCCCCCATTCCTCGACCGCCCCGGTTCCCCGCCGCAACAACCGCGCCCCGCCCTTCACGTTCCCCCGAGCCGCATGCGTGAGCCCCACGGCGAGCTGCGCCAGCCCCCGCCACAGCGCTCGCTCCTCCTCGCGCCCCGACTTCCAGGCGTCCTCGAATACCTCGTGCGCATGGAAAGGCCTCCCCGCCTCCAACAGCGCCTGCGCCTCGACGACCGTCTCCTCGGGCGTGCGTACGACCCCTTCGGGCTGCCGCTCCACCCCGTCGGCCCCGTACGGCAGCGGCCGCCCCAGTCCGTCCCGCGGCCGCGCGCTGCGGGCCCGCCCCTCGGCGTCCCGGTCCCGTCCGGCATCAGAAGTCCCGCTCATACGCCGATTGTCCCTCGCCCGATGTCCTTCGCCCTTGCCCTCCCCATCCCTCTCGTCCTCGTCTCTACGGAGCAACCCGGGGGCGTGGGGTAAAGTTCTGTTCGCGATCACGCGGTTCACCGCGACGGAGCGCATCGGGACGTGGCGCAGCTTGGTAGCGCACTTGACTGGGGGTCAAGGGGTCGCAGGTTCAAATCCTGTCGTCCCGACTGGACAGGCTTATGGGAACCGTTGGCACCAACGGGGGTGCCCAGACTGGTCACGAGGGCGGGACGCTTCACATGGAGCGTCCCGCCCTCGTTGCTGTGCCCTGGACTCCAGGGGCCACCAGGAGCGCCCCGGACTGCCGCGTGTCTTCCTGGCGGGTGTTGTCGGGCGCTTCGATGGTGCGGCGGAGCGTGTAGCCGTCGTGCGGCTTGGCGTTCAACTTCGCGCATACGCGCCCCACGCGGTTCGACGGTATTTCGCTGTGCGTGGATGACCTGGAAGGTGTCGGGACTTTCCTGGAGCTGGAGCGAATGGTGCCCGAGGGCGTGAGTGAAAGCGCCGTGCAATACCGCCCCCGGTGAAACCGGCTATAGATCCCTCGGCGGTTGGCTTACTCACGACGCAGCCGCATCTACAGTTGCCGTGACAGTACAGGGCAGGGTTGCCCGGTCCGGCAGGCCCGGGGTTCAGAAACAGGTTGTCACTGGGTCAGCAGGCTGATGTCGTTCTGTGGGGCCTGGGCGTTGGCTTGCGTCAGGACCAGGCTCAACGGCTCGAACCAGGCGACGTTCGGCTCGCCGAATTTCTCGCCGCAGACCCATTCTTTCCCGTTCGGCTCCTGAAGAACGGTAGTCGCCTTGACGAGGCCGACCCCCTCAACCGTGGTCGCGTTCGGGGTGGGGTCGGTGAAGAGCGGA
>CAMLJW010000141.1 GCA_946480485.1 uncultured Streptomyces sp.
TGCCGGAGTGACCCCGTCCCCGACCGTCGGCGCGTCCACCGGCACAGGACGCCGGGGCTACGCCTGGGCGAACCCGGCGAGAGCCCGGTACAAGCGGTCGCTGCCGCCCAGGTGGGCGGCGATGGCGACGGGTCGCCGGAGTGGGCGTGGGCCCTGCCCCGCCTCGAACCTACCAAGGAGCGTCCATGGTCCCGAACAACGCCTCCGGACCGTCCCACTCCGGCAAAACCCCGGACAGCGGCCGTCACCTGACGCCTGCGGAACACGCGGAGTACAAGCGCCTTCGTGGCGCCGAGAAGGTACGCCACCGGCGCCTGCGCTACGTGGGTGCCGCCGTCCTGCTGCTGCTGGCCCTCCTGCTCGCCCCCCTGGCCGTGGTCGCGGCCTGGGTGGACGACGAGGTCTCCGACACCGACCGGTACGTGCAGACCGTCGCGCCGATGGCGTCGGAACCGGCCGTCCAGGACGTCGTGATCGACCGGCTGACCAACCGTGTCGTGGAGAACGTGGACGTCGAGGCGGTGACGGCCGCGCTCACCAAGACACTCGCGGACGCCGGGGCGCCACCGCGCGTCGTCGAGGGGGCCGAGGCCCTCGACGGCCCGCTGCGTTCCGCGGTCACGACGGTCGCGGACCGCGTCATCACCCGCGTGGTCACCAGCGACGCCTTCCAGCAGGCATGGGAAGGCGCCAACCGGCGGGCCCACGGCGCGGTGGTGAACATGCTCACCGGAGAGCGGGAGGGCGCCCTGCGCACCTCGGGCGACACGATCGAGCTGGACCTCGGAGCGGTGGTCGACGAAGCACGTCAGCGCCTCGTCGACGCGGGCTTCGACAAGGCCGCCGCCATCCCGGACACCGACCGGACGGTCACGCTGTTCGAGACCGAGAAACTGGGCAAGGCGCAGGACGCCCTGCGGCTGCTGGACGTCGTCGGCATCTGGCTGCCCGTACTGACCGTCGTGCTCGCCGTCCTCGCCGTGTGGACCGCTCCCGCACACCGGGTGATGCTCATGGTCACGGCCACCGGCGTCGGCGTGATGATGGTGCTGCTGCTCGTCGCGCTGGCCGTCGTACGGCGGGTCTACCTTGACGCGGTCCCCCCGGCGACCCTGCCCACCGACGCCGCCGCCGCGATCTTCGACACCTTCATGCGCTTCCTGCGCGACAGCACCCGCACCCTCCTCGTCGTGGCCGTCATCACCGGGCTGGCCGCCTACCTGTACGGCCCCGGACGCGCGGCCCGCGGCGTGCGGTCGCTCACCCAGCGGGGCGCCACGGCCGCCGGCCGGTCGCTGCACCGGGCCGGAGTACGCACCGGCTCCACCGGACGCTGGCTGGACACCCACCGGGCATGGACCACCGGTGTCGTCATCGGGGCGGGTGTCTTGGCGCTCGTGCTCTGGAACTACCCCACGGTCGGCGCGGTGGCACTGGTCCTCGGCGTGGTCCTCGCCGCGCTGGCCGTGCTGGCCGTGCTCGCCGCCGCGGCGGGACCGGAGCCGGCCGCGACCGCCGGGGAACCGGAGCGGTAATCGAGTGAACGCTCACGGCGGCCCGGCCGGGCGAGTGTGCCGCTCTGCCGAGTACACAACCGCGATCCCGCAGGCCATGGCGCAGTCGATCACACGGCCCCGGCCGACCGCAGCGGCACACACCCTCACCCGCCTCGGGTGAGGCCAACGGCTCCTTGCCGTGGGCACGCTGAGAACGGCATGCGGCGTCTTCCGCGGCGCATGCCCGGAATGGAGGAGAGACATGAGTGCGCAGACATACCTCGCGTACGACTTTCCGCTGCTGAGCGCCTTCTGGACCGTGTTCTGGATCTTCCTGTGGATCATGTGGTTCGTCCTGCTCTTCCGGATCGTCGTCGACATCTTCCGTGACGACTCCCTCAGCGGCTGGGCCAAGGCGGGCTGGCTGGTGTTCGTCCTCGTCCTGCCCTTCCTGGGCGTGTTCATCTATGTGATCGCCCGTGGCAAGAACATGGGCCGCCGGGAGATGGCGCAGGCGCGCGCGCAGCAGGAGGAGTTCGAGAGCTACGTCCGGGACACCGCCAAGGGTGGCGAGAGCCGGGCCAGCAGCGTCGACGAACTCGCCAGGCTGTCCGAGATCCGCGCCCGCGGTGACATCACGGACGAGGAGTTCCGCAGGGCGAAGGAACTGGTCCTGACCGGGACGGGCCCTTCGGGGCGCCCGACCGGCCTCACCCCCCCGTCCGGTGCCTGAGCGCCGCCGGACATACCGGACGTCCCTCACACCGGACATCATCGAAATGAGGTAGCCAGGATGACCGCCACACACCCCGGACGCGCGCACCCGGTCAGGCAGGAGTGGGCCACCGGCCTGACGGCCTTCGCAGCCGTCATGCTCATGATCGCCGGAATACTCGACATCATGCGAGGCATCGCGGCGATCGCCGAAGACGACATATTCGTCACGACGAGGAACTACATCTTCGCGTTCGACCTCACCAGCTGGGGCTGGATCCACCTCGCCCTCGGTGTGCTCGCCGTGATCATCAGCGTCGGGCTGTTCCAGGCCTCGACGTGGGCACGCGTCGCCGGCGTGGGCATCGCCGGACTCGTCATCATCGCCAACTTCGTCTCCCTGCCGTACTACCCGGTCTGGTCGGTCGTGATGATCGCCATCTCGGGCTTCATCATCTGGGCCCTGTGCGTGACGCGGAAGGACGACGCCTTCGCCCCGTTCGAGCGCCCACCGGACAAGGTGTGAGTCCTGGCCTCCAGCGCAGCACGACGTGCCCGGGACCGGCACGGCCGGCGAGCCGATCCGTAGCCCGACAACGTGAGGGAGGGGGCTCATGAGAAGACGCACCGCGACCGGGAGCCGGCCGGCACGAGCTTCACCGGCGGCCCCCGGCGGGCACCGTGCCCGATGGGCGCGCCTGGCACTGCTCGTCCTCCTGGCGAGCGTGCTCGTACCACTCACCGTCGCTGGTCTGCGCAGCGTCCTCTGGGTGCTGATCGGCGTCGCCGGACTGGCCCTGGCCGCGGTCGGGGTGTGGTGGACCCTGGCACACGCCGGCGTGACGCGCGTACTGGGAGTGGCCCTGTCCGTGATCGCGCCGGCCACGGTCCTGGCCCTGTACGCCGCATCGGGCATGCTGGGAACGGCCCTCCTCGCCCTGGCCCTGTGGGCGCTGGCCGTGGCGGCGGCCCGGAACGCCTCATCGCCGGCGCACGCCCCCTCCTCACCCTCACGGGAGGAGAGGCCCCCTGCCAAGCACCCACGTCACCCCTGGATCCTCATGAACCCGCGCTCCGGTGGCGGCAAGGTGGACCGCTACCACCTCGCGGACAAGGCCGGCGCAGCGGGCGCCCGTGTCGTCCTGCTCGGTGCCGGGCATCAGGACGTGGCCGAACTCGCCCGGCAGGCTGTTTCCGAGGGAGCCGACCTGCTGGGCGTGGCGGGCGGCGACGGCACCCAGGCCCTGGTGGCAGAGGTGGCGGCGCGGCACCACCTGCCCTTCGTGGTGATCCCCGCCGGCACCCGCAATCACTTCGCCCTCGACCTCGGCCTCGACCGCGACGACCCGGCGGCTTCCCTGGACGCCCTGACCGACGGGGTCGAGCTCCGTGTCGACCTCGGATTCGCCGCCGACCGGGTCTTCGTCAACAACGCCTCCTTCGGCACCTACGCGGCCGTCGTCAGCGACCCCGCCTACCGCGACGACAAAGTGCGCACGGCCCTGCAGGCGCTGCCCGGACTCCTCACCGGCCTCGACGCCCCCAGGCTGCGGGTGCGCTCCGCCGGTGTGCACGTCGAGGGGCTGCAGGCGCTGCTCGTCAGCAACAACCCCTACCGGCGAGCCGTCGACTCGCCCCACCCCGGACGCAGGGAGCGGCTGGACTCGGGGCGGCTCGGCGTGCTGGGCGTGCACGTCGAGAACACCGCACAGGCGGCGCGGGTGGTGCGGGGTGCCCGTTCCCCGAACCTCACACGGTTCACCGCGGAGGAAGTCGTCGTCGACTCGGAAGCGGACACCGTCCCGGCCGGCGTCGACGGGGAGCACGTGCTGCTGCCGACACCCGTGGTCTGCCGCATCATGCCCAGCGCGCTACGCGTCCAGGTGCCACGCCACCGCCCGGGAGTACCGGTCAGCAGACCGGCGGCCGACTGGCCGCGCGTCGTACGGCTCGCGCTGGGCCGACCGGCCCCGGCCCGCGGGCGGGACCCGGCGGCCGCCTGAGCCGAGGCTGCGATCCGCAAGAGCCGCGCGGCCGCCTTCCCGCCCGGCACGTGGCCACCGCCTCGTCCAGCTCCGGCACGGCATACGCCCGGGGAGCCGTCACCGCAGGAAAGTCCTGAGCCTCGGGCGTCCGTCGGCTGCTCCGCATGCTCGCGTACCTCTCTTGCCGGTTCCCACCGGCCGTACCGACGGTCGCGGCGACGGCCCGGGACGGATCTCGACCGGCTCGCTCAGGCAATCCCGAGGATCGGGCGATCCCCGATAAAATGAGCGAGTCGGAAATGCCCGCTGTGCGAGGAAGGTCAAGGCGCGCACCGGGGACAGGCTGACTGATCGATCTGGAGGGTGGGGTCATGGCCGAAAAGATCATTTACCGTAGGGTCTACGAGGAGACCTCGCCCAGGGACGGTAAGCGGGTGCTGGTGGACCGGGTCTGGCCGCGGGGCATGCGCAAGGAGGACGCGCACCTGGACGAGTGGCTTCGCGATGTCGCCCCCTCAACCGAACTGCGCCGCTGGTACGGTCACGAGCCCAGCCGCTTCGCCGGGTTCCGCCGCCGCTACCTGGCCGAACTGCGCGATGCCGGACACCGGCAGGCCGCCGAGCACCTGCGTGATCTCGCCGCCCACAACAAGCTCACGCTGCTGACCGCCACGAAGGACGTGGACCACAGCCAGGCCGCCGTCCTCGCCGAGTGGCTGACCGGCACACGGTGACCGCGCAGAGAGCCGAGGCAGAGCTCAGACAGGCCGGGCGCCGATGCCGGCGCCTTCTCAGTAGCGGTTGCCACCACGCGGGTGTAGCGTCGTGATCAGCAGTCGTGGTTCCGAAGTCCCGTTCGCCCGTGATCACGATCATGGGCGTTCTTGCTTTTCCAGCGCCTCTCCGGACCAGGGCGATCACCTCCCGGGCACGCAGGGAGCGGGCCTGATTCCCTCGAAGGAGACAGTTATGGCCAGGGGCACGGTTAAGTGGTTCAACAGTGAGAAGGGCTTCGGCTTCATCGAGCAGGAGGGCGGCGGTCCCGACGTCTTCGCCCACTACTCCAACATCGCCGCCCAGGGTTACCGCGAGCTGCAGGAGGGCCAGAAGGTCGAGTTCGACATCACCCAGGGCCAGAAAGGCCCACAGGCGGAGAACATCCGCCCCGCCTGATCCAGCCGCCCTGGCGAGGCCCGGTATACCGACTTGGCCGCGCGGTAGGAGACCCGGGCCACCGCCGCTGACGGGCGGCCGCCACCGCGCACACCGTGACGGCGTCGGTGAAGCCGTCGGCCGAGCCGCGACCGACGCCGGTGGCCGCGACGGCGGAGACGACCGCGACGCCGATCGAACCGCCCACCTCGTGGAAGGTGTTGACTCCGCGACCACCTCGGCACGGCCGGACCGGCAAGCACTCCCCGGCGCACTGACGCCCGTTCGCAACTGCCGGTGGCGGCTACATGCTTCGGCCGGGGCCGGCCCGACCCGGCCGAAACGCGATGGATGCTCGAATCAAACATGCCCGTGATCGGCGGGATGAGTTCGTTGGCTTGTTTGCAGAGCTTGGACTGCGCTTGTCCGCCGGGCAATTGCAAGGGTGAGCAGGCCAGTGGCATGGTGGTGCGGCTCCGCTCCCCCCGCGGAACTGCAACCCGGCATGTATCACAATGTGAGCAAGCCTGTTTACCCATCGCACAGTTGAGCCCAAAACACAATACAGAAAGATTCAGCCAAACCCTACAGACGATCTTGGCGGCGATGGCCGATCTGTAGACCATGTTGCCGTCGGCCAGCCTGGGGACGGGGAACCACTGCCCGACGTACAACCCTCCCGTCCCACCGGACGCCGGAGATACAGCACCCGAGAAGGGCTTGTCGTGGAGCGCTATTTCAACAACCAGGACCAACAGAACCTCCGCAACCGGGTGCGACAATTCGCCGAACGCGAAGTACGTCCGCTGATAGCCGAGATGGAAGCGTCGCGCACCGTATCTTTCAAGCTTTCCCGGCTCATCGCCCGGCAGGGCTGGATCGGCGCCACCATCGACCCCGCCTACGGGGGGATGGGGATCGGACACCTCGGGAAGACCATCATCATCGAGGAACTCGCCCGCGTCAGCGGAGCGATGGGGGCGATGGCCCAGGCCTCCCAGCTCGGCGCCGCCAAGATCATCCACTTTGGGAACGCCTACCAGAAGAAGACCTGGCTGCCTACCATCGCCGCCGGCGACTGCCTGCCGACGATCGCGGTCACCGAGCCGGAGTCGGGCGGCCACGTTCTGGGCATGGGCAGTACAGCCGTCCGGGACGGCGACGACTACGTACTCAATGGCAGGAAGGTGTTCGTCGGCAACTCTCACGTCGGCGACCTGCACGGTGTCGTCGTCCGTACCGGGCCCGGATCGAAGGGCCTGACGGCCTTCCTCGTCGAAGCCAACCGCCCGGGCTTCTCGTTGGCCGAGCAGCAACCCGCCATGGGTCTGCACGGGTTCTCATTCGGAGAACTGATCTTCAAAGACTGCCGAATCCCGGCAGCGAATCGGCTCGGTGAGGAAGGCCAGGGCCTCGACGTCGCCTACAGTTCGTCGATCCTGTATGGCAGAGCCAACTTGACCGCGGTCTCCCTCGGCATCCACCAGGCGGTCTTCGAGGAGACGACCGCCTTCTGTCTCGAGCGCGAGCGGTACGGCAAGCCACTCGGCGAGCTCAACAACATCAAACTGAAGCTGGGCAGGATGAATTCCCGGCTGATGACCGCACGGCTGACCGCCTACCATGCTGCGCACCTGCTGGACCGCGGGCTGCCGTGCGACAGTGAGCTCATGAACGCCAAGCTCGTCAACGTCGAGTCCGCGATCGACTCGGCCCGCGACGCCATGGAAATCCACGCCGCCTGCGGCCTGTTCACCAACCGCCCCGTGGAGCGCTACCTACGCGACGCCTACCACATCTATGCGCCCGCCGGGACCTCCGAGATCCAGGAGCTGCGCCTGGGCGAAGTCGCGCTCGGCACGGCCAAGCGCCAGTGGTCCGAGCATCTGGCCGACCTCGTACGGACGGTGCCGCCGCGGCGCCTGGAAATGAAGCCGCTGGAGACAGTTGGCCACCCGGTGTGAACTACAGGGAGCCACGGACACAGCGCCGTGCCCGCGGCTCCTTGCATCTGGATGGGGTGCCCTCCGCAGAGGGCGGCTCCCGCGCTGACTCAGCGCCGGTCTCCGCCCTCCATCTCGCCAATGCGCTCCACCAGTTGCTGCGCCATTGACTTGATGGTTTCCAGACCCTGCCGCCCCCAAGGTCGTACATCCGTGTCCACCACGCATATCGTCCCGAGGGCGACTCCCGTCCGAGGGTCGATCAGCGGTGCACCGAGATAGGAGCGAATGCCGATCTCGTCCACCACCGGATTCCCGGCGAACCTCGGATAGTCGCAGACGTCCTCCAGCACCAGCGCCTTGCGCCGCACGACGACGTGTGGGCAGTAGCCGTGGTCCCGCGGCATGACCCGGCCGGGCTGGGTCTGCTGCGGCGCCAGCTCCACCGCCTGATCGGCCGTAGGCGTGTAGAGCCCGGCGAAGTACTGGCGGTCCTCATCGATGAAGTTGACCATCGCGAAGGGGGCGCCCGTGGTTTTGGCCAAGTTGCGTGCGAAATCGTCGAACTCCGGGACTGGGGCGTCACCGATCCCGATCTCGTGCAGCCTGGTCACCCGGGTCTGTACGTCGCGGTCCTCGGGGGTGAGGCGCAGACGGCCGGTAGGGTCGTATGCGTAGGGCTCAGGGGCGGACATGGGAACTCCGTTCGACTGCGGGGTTGGCTGCGCCGGGGAGAATCAGGGCAGCAGGTTGTGCTCCGTGGCCGGCGTCCCGGCAGCGGAGCTGAGCATGTGCTGTACGAGTGAGATCAGCACGCTGGTGCCGGAACTGCATTGCCGGGCGTCGCACATCACGACGGGCACTTCCGGCTTGAGGTCGATGGCCGCGCGGATCTCGTCGGGGGTGTAGCGGTAGGCATTGTCGAACTCGTTCACAGCCACAATGAAGTTGATGCCGCGCCGCTCGAAGAAGTCGACGGCGGCGAAGCACTGGTCGAGTCGGCGGGTGTCGGCGAGGACCACGGCGCCGAGCGCCCCGTTGGACAGTTCGTCCCACATGAACCAGAACCGCTCCTGCCCGGGGGTACCGAACAGATAGAGGACATGGTCCTGGTCGAGGCTGATGCGGCCGAAGTCCATGGCCACGGTGGTGGTCGCCTTGTCCTCGACGCCGACGAGGCTGTCCGTGCGGGCGCTGATCTGGGTCAGCAGCTCCTCAGTGCTCAGCGGCTCGATTTCACTCACCGCTCCGACGAACGTTGTCTTGCCCACCCCGAAACCCCCGGCTATGAGGATCTTCAGGGCGGTCGGGAAGGGGTCAGAGCCGCTTGCGAAGCCCATGCAGCACCGCCTCCAGGAGGTTTCGGTCGGTCGGGGACGCCGCCTCGATGACACGGGGTGCCCGGGTGGCGAGCGCCTCATGCGTGACGAGGTCGGAAAGCAGGACTTTAGTGATCACGGCCGGCAGCCGCATGTGGGCGGCCACCTCGGCCACCGACATCGGGCCGCCGCACAGTTCGAGTACCTGTTCGTGGTCGGGGCCGAGATAGGGGGGGCGCGTGCCGGTGGCCATCACGAGGGTGAGGAGGTCGATGCGCGCTGATGGGAGGGTGCGCCCGTTGGTGACCGTATAGGGCCGGACCAGACGCCCGGCCTTATCGTCCAGCCACATCCCGTCCTGCGCCTCGGACATTCTTAACGTCCCGCATCGAACGGCGCGCTCATCGGCTTGCGGGCAGGCGTCGTGAGATACGGTCGGACGCTCTTGACCAGCATCGCCATCTCGTAGCCGAGCGGGCCCGCCTGGGCCTCGGGACCGGCGAGGACGGCGAGGACGGCGCCGGAGCCTGCCGAGGACACGAAGAGCAGTGCGGTGGTCAGTTCCACCACCACCTGGCGTACCTCGCCGCCGCCGGAAAAGTGCTGACCGACGCCACGCCCGAGTGAGCTGAGCCCGGACGCCATGGCTGCCAAGCGGTCTGCCCCGTCGTTGTCGAGTCCCACGACGGCCTTCTTCAGTCCGTCGGAGGACAGCAGAATGGCGTGGCGGGTGCCGGGCACCTTGTCTATGAGGTTCTGTAGGAGCCAGTCGAGGTTTTCGTGGCGGGTAGGGATATCGCTCACGGCGGCGTTCTTCTCCTTGGGGGGTTGGTACGGAGCCTTCGATTAGCGAGAGCTGTCGGCGGGATTCTCGCCAGGCGCGTCATCGGCGAGATGGAATCCTCGCGTGAAATCGGCCACCAGTCCCGGACTGGGCTCCACTTCCTGCTCGTCCCCAGCCATGCCGGCGTTGGGTGTCCCTCGGAGCTCGGGCGCCAGGTGCTCCTGCGCGCGGCGCTTCGGCAGCGTGGGACGCCCATCCTGCGCGTCTACGTCGTGGGGCGCGGAGCCGTGGTCTCGCAGTTCGGCGCGCTCGGCGGCCCTGGGGTGATGTTGCCGTACAGGCAACGGCGTGGTCAGCTGGGCCGCAGGCAGCGTTTGCGCAACCGCTGGTGAGACGGCCGAAGGCGGGGCCGCAGGCGTCTGCACGGCGGGGCGCTCCGCTGAAGCCGCCTGGACGGGCGGTGGCGTGTCGGCTGCCGCCTGCTGCGGCATATCGGCAATCTCGTCACCGAGCAGCTGATGCGGGAGTACCAGCACCGCCTGGACACCGCCGAAAATGTTGCTCTGCAGTTGGACCGCGATGCCGTGCCGACGGGCCAACGCGGAAACCACGAACAGCCCGATGCGGCCGTCCACGAGCAACTTGCCGACATCGATGTGATCCGGGTCTGCGAGCAGCGCGTTGATCCTCTGCTGCTCCACGGGCGCCATACCAAGACCGCGGTCCTCAACCTCCACGGCCAGCCCGGCAGCCACTCTTCGGGAGCGCAGCAGTACTTGGGTGTGCGGCTCGGAGAACATCGTGGCGTTCTCCACCAGTTCGGCCAGCAGGTGAACGACGTCGGCGACAGCGTGGCCGCGCAGCGTCCCCTCGATCGGTGGCACAAGCTTGACCCGGGAGTACCGCTCGACCTCCGCGATCGAGGACCTCAGCACTTCGGTCAGCGTCACCGGACGGCTCCACTGGCGGCGAGAGACCGCGCCACCGAGCACCGCGAGATTCTCCGCGTGCCGCCGGATGCGGGTCGTCAAGTGGTCGACGTGGAAGATGCGCTTGAGCAGCTCCGGGTCCTCCACCTCGTTTTCCAGCTCGTCCAGCAACTCGATCGCACGGTGCACGAGGGACTGCAGCCGTCGAGCGAGATTGACGAAGACCTCGACCTTCTCCTCGGTCTTGGGCTCGCTTCCCTCCGAGGCGCCCTCGGGCTGCTGTGCCGCCTGCACGACGGCCGCCTCCGCCTGCCACTGGTAAAGGAGGATTTCGTGTGCGAGACGCGCGAGCGCGTCCCCTTCGGGCGGGGTGCTGTGGGTGAACGGAGGCTGCTCAAGGCACTGGCCGTCCTGCAGTCGGCGTTCCGTGGCCTGCAGGCTCACCTGGCCGTTGACCACCGAACGGTGCAGCAAGGCGTACCGGCGCGACGCCGCCCGGGCCTCGCCCTGGCCTGCGAACACGGCAATGCCCAGGGCGCCGCAGCCAAGGACGGCGGCGCCGGTGAGAACGGCCCATGTAGCGGCGTCGGCGGTGCCCTCCTCGGCGCGCAGGACGAAAGCGATGACAACCGTCGACAGCACGGCGATGACAGCCGCGGGGAGGACTGCCAGGCGCACCAAACGGGAACGCGTCACGGAGTCCGCCGCCCGTTCCTGGGCCGACGGCCTGCCATGCTTCTTCCGTTTCCGCGTCGAAGCCGCAGCCGTCGGCCGACCGGGTTCCGGGCGCGCTGCATACGTCGCGGATTCAGGCATCGGAGTCCTTTCGGTCAGCCAGTACGAACGCACGGCGACACACCGCATGTCGACCGCCAACACGCGCACATAATCGGACAGTTAATGGCGTCGACACCCTATGACACGCCCCTCCGTGTGACGCAATCGCACCGAGTGAGCCCCGGCTTGCGGCCAAGGACCCATAGGCCGGTGGCCTTGTCTTTCAGCAGGTCGGCGGGCGTGCCAGCGTCCGCCGGCACCCCACCAC
>CAMLJW010000142.1 GCA_946480485.1 uncultured Streptomyces sp.
CTCCATGGATCTGGGGGCCCGCTTCTGGCGGGCCATGGGCTTCGCCGACATCGGACAGGCCAAGGCCCTCACCGAGGCCGACGTGCTCGCCCTGCGACGGCTGGCCGGCCTCGTCGAGGCCGGGCTGCTGAGCGAGCCGATGGCCGTGCAGGTCGCCCGGTCCACCGGGCAGACCACCGCCCGGCTGGCCGAGTGGCAGATCGACTCCTTCCTGGAGGGCCTGACCGAGCCGCCCGAGCCGGGCATGACGCGCACGGAAGTGACCTACCCCCTCATGGAACTGCTCCTGCCCGAGCTGGAGGAGTTCCTCGTCTACGTCTGGCGGCGCCAGCTCGCCGCCGCGACCGGCCGCGTCGTGCAGGCCGGGGACGACGAGGAGATGGTCGACCGTCGCGTCGCCGTGGGTTTCGCGGACCTCGTCGGCTTCACGCGTCTGACGCGCCGCATGGAGGAGGAGGAGCTCGGCGAGCTCGTCGAGGCCTTCGAGACCACGGCCGCGGATCTGGTGGCCGCGCACGGGGGACGCCTGATCAAAACCCTGGGCGACGAGGTGCTGTACGCCGCCGACGACGCGGGCGTCGCCGCCGAGATCGCCCTCCGCCTCATCGAGACCATGGCCCACGACGAGACCATGCCCGAACTGCGCGTCGGCATCGCCTTCGGCACGGTGACGACGCGCATGGGCGACGTCTTCGGCGCGACGGTGAACCTGGCGTCACGCCTCACCTCGATAGCGCCACGGGACGCCGTCCTGGTGGACAGCGCGCTCGCGCAGGAGCTGACGCGGACGAGGGACGCACCGGCTTCCGAGACGGAGGCCGCGGAGGCCGCCGCCGCCGCGGAGAAGGAGGGCGAGGAGCCGCCGGTGTACCGCTTCGCGCTCCAGCCGATGTGGCAGCGACCGGTGCGAGGGCTGGGCGTGATCGAGCCCTGGTTGCTGAGCCGCAGGGGTCCTGAGGATCAGCCGTAGGGGCTCGAACAGGGCCCGCCGGGGGCCGCGGGTTGCGATGATCGTCCCGGGGGCCCGGGGCGCCCGCACAGGGACGATCTCGGCCGCCGGTGCCCGCCCGTCACCGGCGGCGCTTTTCCCGGAGAGGCGCGACTGCGATGATTGGACGCACGGAGTTAACCGACGTTAACCGGGAGGGTGTCATGGCGGAGCAGGCGGCAAAGGGGCGGTTCGGGGAGAACGTGGCCGTGCGGCGCCACGGGTACGTCGCGGAGCTCGCGCTCGACCGGCCCAGGGCCATGAACGCCGTGTCGACGGAGATGGCCCGGTCGATCACCGCCGCCTGTGACGCGCTGGCCGCGGACCGGGATGTACGCGTGGTCGTCCTGACCTCGACCCACGAGCGGGCCTTCTGTGTCGGCGCCGACCTGAAGGAACGGAACTCGTTCACGGACGCCGACCTGGTCCGTCAGCGCCCGGTCGCACGGGCCGCGTACACCGGCGTACTGGAGCTGCCGATGCCCACGGTCGCCGCCGTACACGGGTTCGCACTGGGCGGCGGTTTCGAGCTCGCGCTGTCGTGCGACCTGATCGTGGCGGACGGTACGGCCGTGGTGGGCCTGCCCGAGGTGTCCGTCGGCGTGATACCCGGCGGGGGCGGTACGCAGTTGCTGCCGCGCCGGGTCGGGGCGGCCCGTGCGGCTGAGCTGATCTTCTCGGCGCGGCGGCTGGAGGCGGCCGAGGCGAGGGAGCTGGGGCTCGTGGATGAGCTGGTCGCGGAGGGGCGCGACCGCGATGAGGCGCTCGCGCTGGCCGCGCGTATCGCCGCGAACTCGCCCGTCGGCCTGCGCGCCGCCAAGCGCGCCCTCCGCCTCGGGCACGGCCTCGACCTCCGCGCGGGGCTGGAGGTCGAGGACGCGGCCTGGCGTTCGGTCGCCTTCTCGGGCGACCGGGCGGAGGGAGTCGCGGCGTTCAACGAGAAGCGCGAGCCGCAATGGCCCAGGGAGTAGAGGGACCCTCGGGTGTTCCCGGCCCACAGCCACGAGCCTGTGGCCCGGCCCTCAGCCACGAGCCGTCACCTTCCTGTTCACCTTTCAACAGCCCACGACGTCGCACATCTACTTAACCTGGAGTGATGGGCGGTAACGATGGGCGGCTGAGGGCCGTGGTGGCGCTGGCGCAGGGTATGGCTGCCGCGCACACCCCGCCGGAGTCGTGGCGGGCGGCTGCGCTGGGGGCCTGCCGTGCGCTGGCGGGGAGTTTCGCCGCGTTGTCCGTGTGGGAGCGGGAGCTCGGTGTGCTGCGGGTGCTCGCGAACGTGGGGGAGCGGGCGGCGGACGAGGAGGAGTACCCCGCGAACGAGGCGTACCCCGTGCACCAGTTCCCGGAGATCACGGAGTTCCTGCACGAGCGCTGGGTGGCCGGCGGCGAGCCCGACGCGTGGGTCGAGACGGCCGAGGGGCACGCCGAGTACGGCCACCAGAGGGTTGCCGCGCTGCGCAGGCGCGGGCGCGGCTGCTGTGTCGTGGCGCCGATCGTGCTGCACGGCCGGGCTTGGGGGGAGCTGTATGTGGCACGCTCGGTGGGGGATCCTGTCTTCGAGCGCGCCGACGCCGACTTCGCGACCGTGCTCGCCTCGGTGGTGGCCGCCGGGATCGCCCAGACGGAACGCCTGGAGGAGGCCCGCCGCCTCGCCTTCACCGACTCCCTGACCGGCCTCGCCAACCGCCGTGCCGTCGACATACGTTTGGACGAGGCCATCGAGCGTCACCGGGCCGAGCGCGTCGTCGTCAGCCTCGCCGTGTGTGACGTCAACGGCCTCAAACGGGTCAACGACACCCAGGGCCACGCCGTGGGCGACCGGCTCCTGGAGCGTTTCGGCTCGGTCCTCTCCCTGTGTGGCGCGATGCTCCCGGGCACGCTCGCCGCCCGTCTCGGCGGTGACGAGTTCTGTCTGCTCGCCGTGGGTCCGTCCGCCGACGAGGTGGTCCGGGTGGCCGACGAACTCTGCCGCCGGGCCACCGAACTGGAACTCGGCGAGGGCGTCGCCTGCGGGGTCGCCTCGACCGGCGACCCCATCGGTCCCGTCGGCTCGGCCCGCCGCCTCTTCCGCCTCGCCGACGCCGCCCAGTACCGGGCCAAGGCCATCCGAGCCCCCAAGCCGGTGGTCGCCGGCCGCGAGGGCCCACAAGACCCGGTCGTACGCCTCGCCGACGCCCCCACCCCCCCAGCCCCGGAACGCCGCCGCTTCCGAGGCCACCACTGACAGGCCCGCCGGCCGCCCGCTGGTGACACGGCTGCATTCAGTGCGTACGCTCCTGAATGTGGATATGCACACTGTGGTGGTGGGGACGGGCGGTGTCGCCGCGTCCGACGTGGTCGCCGTGGCGCGTGGCGGCGCGCGGGTCGAGCTTTCCGGGGAGGCGGTGAGGGCGCTCGAGGTGGCGCGCGAGATCGTGGAGGCCCTGGCGGCCAAGCCGGAGCCCGTGTACGGGGTCTCCACGGGCTTCGGTGCTCTCGCGACCCGGCACATCGGCCAGGAGCTGCGCACTCGGCTGCAGCGCAACATCGTGCGGTCGCATGCCGCCGGGATGGGGCCCCGTGTCGAGCGTGAAGTGGTCCGCGCTCTGATGTTCCTGCGGTTGAAGACCGTCTGCTCGGGACGGACCGGCGTACGCCCCACCGTCGCCCGGACCATGGCCGCCGTCCTGAACGCCGGTATCACCCCGGTTGTGCACGAGTACGGATCGCTCGGCTGCTCCGGCGACCTCGCGCCGCTCAGCCACTGTGCCCTGACGCTGATGGGGGAGGGGGAGGCGGAGGGGCCGGACGGAGTCGTACGTCCAGCCGGTCAGCTCCTCGCCGAGCACGGCATCGAGCCCGTCGTGCTCCATGAGAAGGAAGGCCTCGCCCTCCTCAACGGCACCGACGGCATGCTCGGCATGCTGGTCATGGCCCTGGACGACCTCGGCGATCTGTACAGGTCCGCCGACGTCACCGCGGCCCTCTCCCTGGAGGCGCTCCTCGGGACCGACAAGGTCCTCGCACCCGAGCTGCATGTCATCCGCCCGCATCCCGGGCAGGGCGCCAGCGCCGCCAACATGCTGGCCGTGCTGAAGGGTTCGGGACTCACGGGTCATCACCAGGACGACGCGCCGCGCGTCCAGGACGCCTACTCCGTGCGCTGTGCCCCCCAGGTCGCGGGCGCGGGACGGGACACGATCGCCCACGCCCGCCTCGTCGCCGACCGTGAGCTCGCCTCCGCCGTCGACAACCCCGTCGTCCTCCCCGACGGCCGCG
The DNA here is from genome assembly GCA_946480485.1 of uncultured Streptomyces sp. The sequence goes on from CAMLJW010000142.1 coordinate 4,250, forward strand.
TCGAGTCGAACGGCAACTTCCACGGCGCCCCGATCGCGTACGTACTGGACTTCCTCGCCATCGCCGCCGCCGACCTCGGCTCGATCGCCGAGCGCCGCACCGACCGCCTCCTCGACAAGAACCGCTCGCACGGCCTGCCCCCCTTCCTCGCGGACGACGCAGGCGTGGACAGCGGACTGATGATCGCCCAGTACACGCAGGCCGCCCTGGTGAGTGAGATGAAGCGGCTCGCCGTCCCGGCCTCGGCCGACTCGATCCCGTCCTCCGCCATGCAGGAGGACCATGTGTCGATGGGCTGGTCAGCCGCCCGCAAGCTCCGTACCGCCGTGGACAACCTGACCCGGATCATCGCCATCGAGCTGTACGCCGCCACCCGCGCCATCGAGCTCCGCGAGGGCCTCACCCCGGCCCCCGCCTCCCGCGCGGTCATCGACGCGGTCCGCGCGGCCGGCGTCCAGGGCGCGGGCCCGGACCGCTTCCTCTCCCCGGACCTGGAGGCCGCCTACGCCTTCGTGCGCGGGGGACATCTGGTCGCGGCGGTGGAGCCCGTGACGGGACCGCTCGCGTAGTGGTCGGTCCCGGGACATCCGCGTGCGGGTGCCGCGAGCGGCGCCGCCCGCACCCCGAATGTGTGCTACGGTCGACACCGATTACGTTTTTGGTACCCATTAACTTTGCGCGCCTGAAAGGAATCATCCTCAGGCGCGTTTTGTTTTCCGGCCGCTCCGGTCTTCCGGTGCATCTCCGGATGGGGCCCGCCTATCCAGGAGAAATAGCATGGCTACTGGCACCGTGAAGTGGTTCAACTCGGAAAAGGGCTTCGGCTTCATTGAGCAGGACGGCGGCGGCGCCGACGTCTTCGCCCACTACTCCAACATCGCGACCTCGGGCTTCCGTGAGCTGCAGGAGGGCCAGAAGGTCTCCTTCGACGTCACGCAGGGCCAGAAGGGCCCGCAGGCGGAGAACATCGTCCCCGCCTGATCCAGGGACGCGCTCCACACGAGCCGGGGCCCGCACCTTCGGGTGCGGGCCCCGGCCTCGTGCTGTCCGAACGGAAGGAACCCCAGAATCAGCATGACAAGGTCCGAACGTCCTGAACGACCCGCCGGTAAACGGTCGGCGGACTCTCGCGGTGCCCGCGGTGCCGGCGGCGCACATGGTGCCAGCGGTGCCCGAGGTTCTCGCGGCACCCGTAACGGGGGCCCCGCTGCCGTGAACGGCGGCGCCAGGAGCGGCGGCGCCAGGAGCGGCGGCGCCAGGAACGTACGCAAGAAGCCGTCGCCGGTGGCCACCGCGCCGCGGGAGTTCACGCTGCCGGAGACCGTCACGCCCGCGCTGCCCGCCGTCGAGTCCTTCGACGCGCTGGACATGCCGGCCGCGCTGACGAAGACCCTCGCGGCCCAGGGCGTGACGGAGCCCTTCCCGATCCAGGGCGCGACACTGCCCAACTCCCTTGCCGGGCGTGACATTCTGGGCCGGGGCCGGACCGGCTCGGGCAAGACCCTCGCCTTCGGGCTCGCCCTGCTCGCCCGCACGGCCGGCCGCCGCGCCGAGCCCAGGGCGCCGCTCGCGCTGGTCCTGGTCCCCACGCGCGAGCTCGCGCAGCAGGTCACCGACGCGCTCACGCCGTACGCCACGGCCGTCAACCTGCGCCTCACCACGGTGGTCGGCGGACTCTCGATCTCCCGCCAGGCGGGCGCGCTGCGGCGCGGCGCCGAGGTGCTCGTGGCCACGCCCGGTCGACTCAAGGACCTCATAGACCGCCGTGACTGCACCCTCGACCGGGTGGCGGTCACGGTCCTCGACGAGGCTGACCAGATGGCCGACATGGGCTTCATGCCGCAGGTCACGGCGCTGCTTCAGCAGGTCGAGCCGGGTGGGCAGCGGATGCTGTTCTCGGCGACGCTGGACAAGAACATCGACAAGCTCGTACGGATGTTCCTCAACGACCCCGTCGTGCACTCCGTCGACCCCTCGGCGGGCGCGGTGACAACGATGGAGCACCATGTGCTGCACGTCGCCGACGAGACCGACAAGAAGGCCGTCGCGCTGCGCATCGCTGCCCGCGACGGGCGGGTGATCCTCTTCGTGGACACCAAGCGCGGCGCCGACCGCTTCACCAAGCGTCTGCTGGCCAACGGCGTACGCGCCTCCGCGCTGCACGGCGGCCGCTCCCAGCCCCAACGCAACCGTACCCTCGACCAGTTCAAGAACGGCCAGGTCACCGCCCTCGTCGCCACCAACGTCGCGGCCCGCGGCATCCACGTCGACGACCTCGACCTCGTGGTGAACGTCGACCCCCCGACCGACCACAAGGACTACCTCCACCGTGGCGGCCGTACCGCCCGCGCGGGCGAGTCCGGCAGCGTCGTCACCCTGGTCCTCCCCGATCAGAAGCGTGACATGACCCATCTGATGACCAACGCGGGCATCAGCCCGCGGACGGTCCGCGTCAAGTCCACCGACGAGGAGCTGGCACGCATCACCGGCGCCCGGGAGCCGTCCGGGGTTCCGGTCACGGTCGAGGCACCGGCACCCGCGGTCGCCCAGCCCTCGAAGGCGAAGGCAAAGGCCACGTCCCGGCCGCGGCCGCGCAGAACCGGGGCGCGCACACGCAGCCGCAACTGACGCGACGATCAAGAAGCGCTGATCGCCGGGTCGTTGGTGACGGTGAAGAAGAAGCGGCCCGAACCTGCCCGTCCGCCGGGCCTGTGGCCCCGGTCCCGGACGCGGCTGCGGCGGTCCGGGCGGTGCTCGGGTACCTTCCCGTCTCCTGGCGGGCCAGGATGTCGCCGATGACCGGAGCGCGCGCGTCCCGGGCCCGTCGTGTGCCGTCCGCGGAAGCGCCTTGACGGCGCTTCAGTACGCTCCGCTCCGCTCCCGTCGTACCGAGTACATGACGAAGCCCGCTCCCACGCTCAGGAACAGCGTGCCGCCGACGACGTACGGGGTCGTGTCGAAGCTTCCCGTGTCGGCGAGTTCGGAGGACTGGGCGGCGGAATCGGAGCCGTCGGCGACGGGATCGGCGGTGGAGGTGTCGGCCCCGGCCCGGGTGATCGTGGTCGTCGACGTCCACGCTTCGTCCTCCGCCGTGAACCTGTCCGCGGTCGCGTTGGCGGACGGGACGAACCACAGGGCACCCAGCAGGGCCCCCGCGGCGGTGGCGGTCAGCAACGATCGACGTGCGGCGGACACGGAATATCGATCCCCTTGCGGTACTGGCGAATGTGCCGTGTGGGCCGATGTTAATGAAGGCGCGGGTCTCAGGAAAGTCACGGTCGCTGTGAGCCGTACGCTCCGGCGTATGAGTAATGCTGAGACATCCCGCTTCCTGTGCTTGCGTGTGGAATTGGTACTTGAAGTCGAGGACGAAGACGGCGTCACCAGGGCCGCGTTGCGGCGGATCGCCGGCGACATGGAGATGCCGGACGACGAGCGGGCCCACACCGAGAGCGCGGTGACGGAAGACACTGCCGAGGCCCTCGCGTATCTCGTCGACCCGTCCGTCCTGGTCAGCGAGGTGCCCGGGGTGGAGCTTGCGCAGGCCTCGTGGAGCAGCGAGCGGATCGACTACGACTCCGATTCGCCGGAGTGGGCCCTGGGCGAGGATGATGACGCGGTAGACGAGCAAGAAGAGGTTGGCTGACGCGGCTTGGGAGAATCATGACCCGGGCGGCAACCGCCGCCCGGGGTTCTCTCGTCTCACGAGACGCCTGACCGGCACCCGCACCACTGGTACCACGGCATACCGAAGTGGTGTGCCCCACACCTACGACAGAGGTGGAACGGGACGAACCGGTCTTAGCGTTTAACGGGATTACGGGGATTCTGGGGTTTCGGGGATTAGGCAACGATGGAGAAGCGTGTGATGACGGACAGTAAGCGGCGCAGGGGTCTGATGGCCGCGTCCGCCCTGCTCGGTGGGGTGCTGGTGCTCTCTGCGTGCAGCGGAGGCGACGCCAAGGCCGACGTCGACGGTGGCGACGGCACCTCGCAGGCCAAGGTCGACGAGGCGGCCGCAGAGAAGACCTCCGAGGCCAAGATCGAGATCACCCCCAAGGACGGCTCCGACAACGCCTCCATCAACAACGCCGCCAAGATCACGGTCAGCAGGGGCACGCTCACCGACGTCGCCATGAAGACCGCGAGCGGCGCCGCCGTCGACGGGGAGATATCCGCCGACAAGAAGAGCTGGGCACCCAGCGTTCAGCTCGAGCGCTCCACCACCTACAAGGTCTCGGCCACCGCCGAGGACGCCGACGGCCGTGCCGCCCACGAGAACGCGTCGTTCACGACGGTCTCCCCGGCCAACAGCTTCATCGGCAACTTCACACCCGAGGGCGGCTCCACCGTCGGCGTCGGTATGCCCGTGTCGATCAACTTCGACAAGGCGATAACCAACAAGGCCGACGTGCAAAAGGGCATCACCGTCTCCTCCAGCAGCGGCCAGGAGGTCGTCGGTCACTGGTTCAACGCCAACCGTCTGGACTTCCGCCCCGAGGAGTACTGGCAGGGCGGCTCCACCGTCACCCTCAAGCTGAACCTCGACGGCGTCGAGGGTGCGAGCGGTGTGTTCGGCGTGCAGCAGAAGACGGTCACCTTCAAGATCGGCCGCAACCAGGTCTCGATCGTCGACGCCAAGACCAAGATCATGACGGTCACTCAGGACGGCAAGACGATCAAGACGATCCCGATCTCCGCGGGCTCGCCCGAGAACAAGACGTACGAAGGCCGGATGGTGATCTCCGAGAAGTTCAAGGAGACCCGGATGGACGGCGCGACGGTCGGCTTCACGGACGACGACGGCAAGGGCGAGTACGACATCAAGGACGTACCGCACGCCATGCGCCTGTCGACCTCCGGCACGTTCATCCACGGCAACTACTGGGGTGCCGACTCCATCTTCGGCAACGTCAACACGAGCCACGGCTGCGTCGGCCTGAACGACACCAAGGGCGCCAACGACCCGAACACCGAGGCCGCCTGGTTCTACAACAACTCGATCGTCGGTGACGTCGTGGACGTGAGGAACACCGGCGACAAGACCATCGCCCCGGACAACGGCCTCAATGGCTGGAACATGGACTGGGCCGCCTGGAAGGCGGGTTCGGCCGTCTGAGGGCCGAACAGAGCAGCTGAAAGCCGTCTGACGGCCGGCGAGCGGGCCTGACCGACGGCCGGCGCGCTGCCACAGCACTTCGCCGGGTGGCGGCCCGTCGGAACCTTGTGTTCCGGCGGGCTGCCCGTGTTTGTGCGTGTTGGCATGACTGTTCTGAAGTTCCACCGTTGATCTGGACAGCCTGATACTGGGACGTATGGGTTCCGGAGGAAGCAGTCCAGGTAGTGAGTAGCAAGAGCAACTTCAGCAAGCGGTATACCGCCGAGTTCAGGCGCGATGCCGTGGAGCTGGCGCTGGCCTCCGACAAGACCGTCACCGAGGTCGCCCGGGGCCTCGGCGTGAGCCCCGAGAGTCTGCGCGGCTGGGTCAAGCAGGCAAAGGCCGACCGGGGCCAGGGTCCCGAGGGTGCGCTGACCAGCGACGAGAAGGAAGAACTGCGGCGGCTGCGGCGGGAGAACCGGGAACAGCAGCAGACGATCTGGCGTGCTCTCCAGGCCCAGGGCGCCGATGAATGGCTCGTCACCTACAACGCCCGGGCCGGGATCGAGGGCACCATCTCCCAGGCCGTCCGTGGTCCTGGTCTGCGGCACTCTCGCTACCGGGGCCTTCCCAAGGTCCATCTGCAAAACGTCCTGACCGGCATGGCACTCAACCTCACCCGCCTCGGCGCCTACTTCGGCGCCAGCGTCACCCCCGCAGCCCGTCCCAGCAGAATCCGCGAACTGTGCACCATACACGGATTGGCAGCAGCCTGATCCCCAGCCACCATCTGACTTCGCCAACAGAATCAGTTCTGGGCTTTACCTCCGAGGCCAGGTGGCTTCGCTACGCCCGCTCCCACCTGCGGCATCTCTTCCCCTACCTGCCCAAGCAGCCCGGCCACAACAAGCGCCTGCGCAAGGCCGCCGGGCTGCTGCGGCGAGTGAGCCGGCTGCTGGCCACCGACACCTCCGTATGGAGCGATGACGTGTGGATCGTGGATTCCACGCCGGTGGAGTGCAACCGCTCCCGCGAGACCGTCAAACGCTCCGACCTGGCCGGATGGGTCGAGTACGGGTACTGCGCCAGTCAAGCCGCTTCTTTTGGGGCCTGCGCCTGCACCTGGTGTGCACCCTGCAGGGCCTGCCGATGGCCTTCGGCCACCTGCTTCGGCTTCGCGAGATGCTGAGATGCGCATGCTCGGCGTCCGTCAGGCGCAGGGCGCGCGCGATCGCGTCGAGCACCTCCGCCGACACGTTGCGCCCATTGCCCTGCTCCAGCCGCGTGTGGTAAGCGACGGACACCCCGGCCAGCTGCGCCAGCTCCTCCCGCCGCAGCCCTGGCACCCGGCGGTGCCGTCCGAAGACCGACAGCCCCACGTCCTTCGGCTGCCGCACAATGCCACAGCTCCGCGCCCCCTGCGGGGTGCTTTGCCTGGCCCAGGAGCCACAGGAGGTACGGGCCCCCACCAGCGCCGTCAGCGCGCCCACCGGGATCTCCCCTGGGGGCAGGGCGTGCGGGCCGCCAGGTCGGCGGCGACCAGGAGGGTGACGAAACCGTGGGCTGCCGTTCCGTCGAACCGGCGCTTAGCGTGGAAGGTGTCACTACGACAGCAGCAGCGGGCAGCGGCCGAGGAGGTCGCACGTTGACTTCCTCCCTCTCGTGGACGAGGGGGATTCCTACGGCTCGCGCCGTGGGGGTTTCTGCTTCATCGCCGACTGCCCCGTCCGGGAGGACTCCCGTTGAGGTCTTACACCGGCTCCACAGACAGACACCGCCAGCCCGGCGGCCAGAAGGTTCTTCGCCGCGTTCACGTCCCGGTCATGGACCACTTGGCACTCACACGTCCACGTACGGACGTCGAGCGGCATCTTCGCCCGGATCGTGCCGCAGGCACCGCACAGCTTCGAGCTGGGGAACCAGCGGTCGACGACCACGAGTTCCCGCCCATACCAGGCGGTCTTGTACTCCAGCATCATGCGCATGTCGCTCCACGCCGCGTCGGAGACGGCGCGG
>CAMLJW010000143.1 GCA_946480485.1 uncultured Streptomyces sp.
GTGGTGATGGGGCACGAGGGGCCGTACGTACAACTCAGACCGTTCGGCGGCGGCCGCGAATGGGACTGCGAACCGGACGCGGTTCGTACGGCAACCCCGGCGGAACGGCTCCGCGCGGCGACCGCGTACGCCAACGCACGAAGCCGCGGCGAGGTTCCTTGAAGGGTGACCGGGGAGCGCACTGGAGATCGGCGTGGCATGGGGTGCGGCCGCATGGCGACAGGGAACCGGATACCGAACCTTCGCAAGCAAAGGACGGTGCGCAAGTACCCTGTTCCGCTCTCCATGTGCCAGCGGTGGATGGTGTCGCTGAGCGCGCCGGTGAGCCGGGACCGGGACGCCTCACGGACGATGCTGTACCCGTTCACTCGCCTCGACGATGACAAGGCCCGGCGGTGGCCGGCCCGACCAGTGGGAGATCACCTCGCATCAGGCGCTGGTCGGCGGGCTACGGCCTCGCACGGACCGGTTATCCCTGGGGAGGCGATCAGCCACCCGGACCACGCACGCCGACTCCGTGCGCGAGAATGGTCCGCATGAGTATGGGGCTGCGGGGGCGCGTGATGAGTCTCTTCCGGGACGACGGCATCGTCCTGCGGGCGCAGAAGCTCGGTGAAGCCGACCGCATCATGCTGCTGTCTCCCGGAAGACCACCCTCGTACCCCCGGCCGGGCACTCGCGGGGGCGCGTGATGAGTCTCTTCCGGGACGACGGCATCGTCCTGCGGACGCAGAAGCTGGGTGAAGCCGATCGCGTGATCACCCTGCTCACGCGCGGTCACGGGCGCGTGCGTGCCGTGGCTCGCGGAGTGCGGCGTACGAAGTCGAAGTTCGGGGCGCGGCTCGAACCGTTCTCGCATGTGGATGTGCAGTTCTTCGCGCGCGGCAGCGAGCTGGTGGGGCGCGGGCTGCCACTGTGCACACAGAGCGAGACGATCACGCCGTACGGTGGTGGCATCGTCGCCGACTACGCCCGTTACACCGCCGGGACGGCCATGCTGGAGACGGCCGAGCGGTTCACCGACCACGAGGGCGAGCCTGCCGTCCAGCAGTACCTTTTGCTGGTCGGCGGGCTGCGTACGCTGGCCCGGGGCGAACACGAGCCCCATCTCGTCCTCGACGCCTTCCTGCTGCGCTCCCTCGCCGTCAACGGCTACGCGCCCAGCTTCACCGACTGCGCCAAGTGCGGGCTGGCCGGACCGAATCGGTTCTTCTCGGTCGCCGCGGGAGGTTCCGTCTGCGCGGACTGCCGGGTGCCCGGCAGCGTCGTACCCTCGGCTCAGGCCCTCGAACTGCTCGGCGCGCTCCTGACGGGGGACTGGGCGACGGCGGACGCGTGCGAGCCGCGGTACGTCAGGGAGGGCAGTGGGCTGGTGTCGGCGTATCTGCACTGGCATCTGGAGCGCGGACTGCGCTCGCTGCGGTACGTGGAGAAATAGAGCTCACGTCGGCCACGTGGCCGTAGAGAAACAGCACTTCAAGAACTGAGGGAGACGAGGAGCACATGGTGGTACGCGGGATCCTGGGGCGCCGGCGCCGCGAGTACAAGACGCCGGAGCCGCATCCGTCCGGCGCCCGCGCGCCCAAGCTGCCCGGCGAGCTGATCCCGAAGCACGTGGCGTGCGTGATGGACGGGAACGGCCGGTGGGCCAAGGAGCGGGGTCTGCCGCGCACGGAGGGGCACCGGGTCGGCGAGGGCGTCGTCATGGATGTCCTCAAGGGGTGCCTGGAGCTGGGCGTCAAGAATCTTTCCCTGTACGCCTTCTCGACGGAGAACTGGAAGCGGTCGCCGGAGGAGGTCCGCTTCCTGATGAACTTCAACAAGGACGTCATCCGTCGCCGACGGGACGAAATGGATGAACTGGGCATCCGGATCCGCTGGGTCGGCCGTATGCCCAAGATGTGGAAGTCCGTTGTCCAGGAGCTGCAGGTCGCGCAGGAGCAGACGCGGCGGAATGACGCGATGACGCTGTACTTCTGCGTCAACTACGGTGGGCGGGCCGAGCTCGCCGACGCGGCGAAGGCGCTGGCCGCGGATGTCGCCGCCGGGAAGCTGGACCCGGAAAGGGTCACCGAGAAGACGATACAGAAGTATCTGTACTACCCGGACATGCCGGACGTCGATCTCTTCCTGCGCCCCAGCGGTGAGCAGCGCACCTCCAACTACCTGATCTGGCAGTCGAGTTACGCCGAGATGGTGTTCCAGGACGTGCTGTGGCCCGACTTCGACCGCCGTGACCTGTGGCGGGCGTGCGTCGAGTACGCCTCGCGCGACCGGCGCTTCGGCGGTGCCGTCCCGAACGAGGAGCTGCTCGCGATGGAGCAGGGTATGAAGGGCAGCGAACAGTAGGGCGGTGCTCCGGGGGTGTCCACGCCCCCGGAGCCGCGTCAGCTCTTGGCCGCGGCACACTCCGCGCAGGTGCCGAAGATTTCCACCGTGTGGGCCACGTTCACGTAGCCGTGTTCCGCCGCGATGGCCTCGGCCCACTTTTCGACGGCCGGGCCCTCGACCTCGACCGCCTTGCCGCAGACGCGGCACACAAGGTGGTGGTGGTGCTCGCCGGTGGAGCAGCGCCGGTAGACGGACTCGCCGTCGGAGGTGCGCAGGACGTCGACCTCGCCGGCCTCGGCCAGGGACTGCAGCGTGCGGTACACGGTGGTGAGTCCGACGGAGTCGCCCTTGTGCTTGAGCATGTCGTGGAGATCCTGCGCGCTGCGGAACTCGTCGACCTCGTCGAGAGCCGCGGCCACGGCGGCCCGCTGCCGGGTCGCACGGCCTCGAACGGGCGGTCCAGCGGTCGTCACCGTTGCCTCCTCACGTCTGCGGCTTGCCGGGCCATTGTGCCAGTCCGGCCTGGGGCCGTCAGACGCCGACCTTCCCCGCGGCGGTGCGGTTGGCCGGAATCGTGTACTCCTGCGGGTCCCCGGCAGCCTGGGACACGGCCCGCGCACGCCTGCGCGCGAGCGGCGTGGCCAGCACGGTCAGCGCGATGAACACGGCGATGGTCAGCAGCACGATCGTCGCGCCGGGCGGGACGTCCTGGTAGTACGACGTGATCGTGCCGCTGAGCGTGGCCGTGACGCCGATGGCCACCGCGATCGCGAACGTCGCCGCGAAGCTCCGGCTGAGCTGCTGCGCGGCTGCCACCGGGACCACCATCAGGGCGGAGACCAGCAGCAGGCCGACCACCCGCATGGCGACCGTCACGGTGACAGCCGCCGTGACGGCCGTGAGCAGGTTCAGGGCGCGCACCGGCAGCCCCGTCACTCGCGCGAACTCCTCGTCCTGGCTCACCGCGAACAGCTGGCGGCGCAGGCCGAGCGTCACCAGGACCACGAAGGCCGCGAGCAGGCTGATGGCGGTGATGTCCTCTTCGGACACCGTCGACAGCGAGCCGAACAGATACGACATCAGGTTGGCGTTGGAGCCGCCCGGCGCGAGGTTGATGAGCATCACACCGCCGGCCATACCGCCGTAGAAGAGCATCGCCAGGGCGATGTCGCCGCGCGTCTTCCCGTACCAGCGGATCAGCTCCATGGTCACGGCGCCGAGCACGGCGACGGCGGTCGCCATCCACACGGGCGAGGTCGAGAGCAGGAAGCCGAGGCCCACACCGGTCATCGCGACATGGCCGATGCCGTCGCCCATCAGGGCCTGGCGGCGCTGGACGAGGAAGATGCCGATCGCGGGCGCGGTGATGCCGACGAGTACGGCGGCGAGCAGGGCCCGCTGCATGAAGGCGTAGTCGAGGATGTCCATCAGCTCAGCAGTCCCGTCCGGATCTGTTCGGCGTCGTGAGCCGCGTGCGGGTGTACGTGGTCGTGGCCGGGCAGAGCGTGCTGGCCCACGGCGGCTGGGGGCGGGCCGTCGTGCACCACGCAGCCGTCGCGCAGGACGACCGCGCGGTCGATCAGCGGCTCCAGGGGGCCGAGCTCGTGCAGGACGAGGAGGACGGAGGCGCCGGCCGCCACCTGCTCGCGCAGGGTGGCCGCGAGCACGTCCTGGCTCGCCAGGTCGACCCCCGCCATCGGTTCGTCCATGATCAGCAGCTCGGGCTGGGCGGCGAGGGCGCGGGCGATGAGTACGCGCTGGTGCTGACCGCCCGAAAGGGCGCCCACGGAGTCCTTGGCGCGGTCCGCCATGCCGACCAGTTCGAGGGCCTGGCGGACGGCCTGGCGGTCGGCCTTGCGCAGGATCCCGAAGCGGGCGCGGGACAACCGCCCCGACGACACCACCTCGGTGACCGTCGCCGGCACCCCGCCCGCGGCCGTCGTGCGCTGCGGTACGTACCCCACGCGCGCCCAGTCGCGGAAACGGCGCCGGGGCGTACCGAAGAGCTCGATCTCGCCGCCGGTGACCGGTACCTGGCCGATGACCGTGCGGACGGCCGTGGACTTGCCGGAGCCGTTGGCGCCGAGCAACGCGACCACCTCACCGTGGTGCACGGTGAGGTCGATGCCCCGCAGGACGGGGCGTGAGCCGAGCTCGGCCGTCACGTCACGCAGGGAGATGACGGGCTCCACGAGCTGGTCAGCCTTCATGGCTCGCGCCTTCCGTTCGATGCTTCACTTCGCGCCGAGAGCCCTCTCCAGCGCCGTCAGGTTCGACCGCATGACCTCGATGTAGTCGCCGCCCTTGGACTTGTCCGTGATGCCCTCGAGCGGGTCGAGTACATCAGTCTTGAGACCGGCGTCCTGGGCCAGGGTCTTCGCGGTCTTGTCGGAGACGAGTGTTTCGTAGAAGACCGTGGTGACGCCATCAGCCTTCGCTTCCTCCTGGAGCTGCTTGACGCGCGCCGCGCTCGGCTCGCTCTCCGGGTCCAGGCCGGAGATGGCCTCCTGGGTCAGGCCGTAGCGATGGGCGAGGTAGCCGAAGGCCGCGTGGTTGGTGAAGAAGACCTTCGTCCTGGCGTTCTTGAGCCCGTTCTCGAACCGCGTGTTCAGGCCGTCCAGCTTCTTCACGAGGTCCGCGGTGTTCTTCTTGTAGTCCGCCGCGTTGTCCGGGTCGGCCTTCTCGAAGGCTTTGCTCACGCCCTGGGCGACCTCGGCGTACTTCACCGGGTCCAGCCAGACGTGCGGATCGAGCGTCGGCTCATCGTCGCCGGCGTGCTCCTCTTGCGTGCCGTGCTGGTGTCCGTCCTCGGTATCCAGGTCTTCGAGGCTGGTCAGGGTGGCCGCGTCGATCTTCGTCCTGATCTCGGACTGCGCCACCGCGTCGTCCACGGAGGGCTGGAGGTTCTTCAGGTAGAGGACCGCGTCCGCATCCTGGAGTTGCGCGGTCTGCTGGGCGCTGATCTCCAGGTCGTGCGGCTCCTGGCCGGGCTCGGTCAGCGTGGTCACCCTGACATGGGCCCCGCCTATCTGCTCCACGAGGTACTGCATCGGATAGAACGACGCCACGACGTCGAACTTCCCGCCGTTCTCACCCTCCGCGGCGGAGGAGTCGGACGAGCAGGCGCAGAGGGTGACGAGAGCGAGGGCGCTCGCCGCGGCGACCGCCGCGGTCCCGGCTGCGTGTATGCGAGAAGGGATGAGGCGCCAGCGTATGTTCATGACACCCATTTTCAACAAAGCCGGAAACGATTGTCAACAAGCGTCCCGGATCCTCCCCGGACTCCTCCGGGATGTCCGGGACTTCGGCCCCGACCCCGAACCGATTTGATCCGGGGGGCGGGAGCGCCGGTAATCTGAAGCATTCGCTCTGAAGCAACAGCTCCGAACCGGCAACTCGGTCACCGGAAGCGACCGCTTCGTCGCCCGTCGTCGTAATGAAGAGAGCACCGTGGCCGCCGACAAGATCGACACCATCGTCAGCCTGAGCAAGCGCCGTGGCTTCGTCTACCCGTGCAGTGAGATCTACGGTGGTCAGCGCGCCGCCTGGGACTACGGGCCGCTGGGTGTCGAGCTCAAGGAGAACATCAAGCGCCAGTGGTGGCGCTACATGGTGACGTCGCGCGAGGACGTCGTCGGTATCGACTCGTCCGTGATCCTGGCGACCGAGGTCTGGGTGGCCTCCGGCCACGTCGCCACCTTCACCGACCCGCTCACCGAGTGCACCTCCTGCCACAAGCGGTTCCGCGCGGACCACCTGGAGGAGGCGTACGAGGCCAAGCACGGCCGACTGCCCGAGCACGGCCTGGCCGACGTCAACTGCCCGCACTGCGGCAACAAGGGCCAGTTCACCGAGCCCAAGCAGTTCTCCGGTCTCCTCTCCACGCACCTCGGCCCCACCCAGGACAGCGGCTCCGTCGCCTACCTGCGCCCCGAGACCGCGCAGGGCATCTTCACCAACTTCGCCCAGGTCCAGCAGACTTCGCGCCGCAAGCCGCCGTTCGGCATCGCGCAGATGGGCAAGTCCTTCCGGAACGAGATCACTCCGGGCAACTTCATCTTCCGTACCCGCGAGTTCGAGCAGATGGAGATGGAGTTCTTCGTCAAGCCGGGCGAGGACGAGAAGTGGCAGGAGTTCTGGATGCAGGAGCGCTGGAACTGGTACACCGGCCTGGGCCTGCGCGAGGAGAACATGCGCTGGTTCGAGCACCCGCAGGAGAAGCTCTCCCACTACTCCAAGCGCACCGCCGACATCGAGTACCGCTTCCAGTTCGGCGGCAACGAGTGGGGTGAGCTGGAGGGCGTCGCCAACCGCACCGACTACGACCTCGGCGCCCACTCCAAGGCCTCCGGCCAGGACCTCACCTACTTCGACCAGGAGGCCGGCGAGCGCTGGACTCCGTACGTCATCGAGCCCGCGGCCGGTGTCGGCCGCGCCATGCTCGCGTTCCTGCTGGACGCCTACGTCGAGGACGAGGCGCCCAACGCCAAGGGCAAGATGGAGAAGCGCACGGTGCTGCGCCTCGACCCGCGCCTCGCGCCGGTCAAGGTCGCGGTGCTGCCGCTGTCCCGGAACCCGGAGCTGTCCCCGAAGGCCAAGGGCCTGGCTTCGGCGCTGCGCCGGCACTGGAACATCGAGTTCGACGACGCCGGCGCGATCGGCCGCCGCTACCGCCGCCAGGACGAGATCGGTACGCCGTACTGCGTGACCGTCGACTTCGACACGCTGGACGACCACGCGGTGACGGTGCGCGAGCGGGACTCGATGAAGCAGGAGCGGGTCTCTCTCGACCAGATCGAGGGGTACCTGGCGGGGCGCCTGATCGGCTGCTGACCTTCGTCGCTCGCGCGAAGACCCCGGATCCGTAACGGTGCGACAGACGTGACGGAACCGGGGTTCTCCCGATCCAGGGGAGTCACCGGTGCCGAGCAGCGTCCCGCCCATGGCCTGGGGCCGGCCAGGACGCGGTCGGCCTGGGCGCCCGGCGAGCGCAGCCACAGGTGTCGCTCCGTACAGGCCCCGTACTCCTGCCGTCAGGCTCGAGCCCGAATGCCCGCCGCCTCCTTGATCTCCGCCGACGCCGACCGATTGGCCGTGCGTTCGGCCGTCCGGCGGGCCCAGGGGCCGCTCGTGAGCGCGCCCACCGCGAGGACCGAGAGGCCGCAGGCCGCGATGATCCACCAGCCGGGGCGGGCCGCCGAGACGAAGACGTCCCGGTACGAGGAGGAGCCCACGCCCGAGGCCAGCACCGCGCCGACCACGGCGACGCCCAGGGTCTGGCCGATCTGGCGGCTGGTGGAGGCGACGGCGGCGGCTACGCCGGCCTGGGCACGGGGCATGCCGGAGACGGCGGTGTTGGTGATGGGGGCGTTCACAAAGCCGAAGCCGAGGCCGAAGAGTACGTAGCCGATGACAAGCGTGACGTTCGAGGTCTCGGCCTCGAAGGCGGCGAAGAGCACCCCGCTCGCGGTCATCATCACCCCGGCCACGAGGAGCGAGAAGCGGGGGCCGCGGCTACCGACGAGCCGGCCGGAGAGCGGGGCGCAGACGAAGGTCATCGCCGCCATGGGGAGCATCCACAGGCCCGCGTGGAGGGCCGTCAGGCCGCGTGCGTTCTGCAGGTAGAGCGTGGAGAGGAAGAGGAAGCCGCCGAGTGCCGCGAACGCGCTGATCGCCACGATCGTGGCTCCGCTGAACGGCGCCGAGCGGAAGAAGCGCAGGTCGATGAGAGGTTGCGCACGGCGGGGCTCGTACCGGAGGAGGGTCAGCAGGGCGGCCAGGGCCAGGGCGCCGAAGGCGACGACCGTGGGGGCGCCCGAGTTGGGCGCCTCGATGATCGCGTAGGTGAGGGAACCGAGCAGCGTGATCACCAGGAGCTGGCCGACCGGGTCCGGGCGACGGGCCTTCGGGGCGCGGGACTCGGGGACGTACCGAAACGTGAGCAGGAGCGCGGCCATGCCCACCGGAAGGTTGAGCCAGAAGATCGAGCGCCAGCCGACCGAGTCCACGAGGAGGCCCCCGACCAGGGGCCCGGCAGCCATCGATATGCCGACGACACCGCCCCACACGCCGATCGCGCGGGCGCGCTCGCGCGGGTCCGTGAAGGTGTTGGTGATGATCGACATCGCGACCGGGTTGAGCATCGAACCGCCCACCGCCTGCACCATGCGGAAGGCGACGAGTGATGCGAGGTTCGGCGCGAGGGAACACAGGACCGAGCCGATCGTGAAGACGACCAGCCCCGCCATGAACACCCGTTTGCGGCCGATGCGGTCGGCCGTCGATCCCGCGAGCATCAGCAGCGAGGCCAGTACCAGCGTGTACGCGTCGATCGTCCACTGGAGGCCCGCCACGCTCGCGTGCAGGTCCTTCTGGATCGAGGGCAGGGCGACGTTCAGGACGGTGTTGTCGAGGCTCACGATCAGCAGGCTCATGCAGCAGATCGCGAGCACCAGCATCCGTCGGCGGTGGCTCAGCTCGGACATTCCCCCATCGTACGCCTATTGCATAGTGTTCCTAACTAATGACTCTGGTCCGTGTCCCCGGCGTACGCGACAATGGGGGAATGCCCACGCCCACGACTCCGACCACTCCGGTGAAGACCACGCTGTCGATCGGTCCGCACGCGGTGCGGCCGCCCGTCGTCCTGGCGCCCATGGCCGGGATCACGAACGCGCCGTTCCGCACGCTGTGCCGGGAGTTCAGTGGCGGCAAGGGCCTGTTCGTCAGCGAGATGATCACGACACGGGCGCTGGTCGAGCGCAACGAGAAGACGATGCAGCTGATCCACTTCGACGCGTCGGAGACACCGCGGTCGATCCAGCTGTACGGGGTCGACCCGGCGACCGTCGGCAAGGCCGTCCGCATGATCGCGGAAGAGGACCTCGCCGACCACATCGACCTCAACTTCGGGTGCCCGGTGCCCAAGGTGACGCGGAAGGGCGGCGGATCGGCGCTCCCGTACAAGCGCAACCTACTGCGGGCGATCCTGCGGGAGGCGGTGAGCGGGGCGGGCGACCTCCCCGTGACGATGAAGATGCGCAAGGGCATCGACGGCGACCACCTCACCTACCTCGACGCCGGGCGGATCGCCGCCGAGGAGGGCGTGACCGCGATCGCGCTGCACGGTCGGACGGCCGCGCAGCACTACGGCGGCACGGCGGACTGGGAGGCGATCGCGCGCCTCAAGGAGCGCGTGCCCGAGATTCCGGTGCTCGGCAACGGTGACATCTGGTCCGCCGAGGACGCGTTGCGGATGGTGCGCGAGACCGGCTGCGACGGGGTGGTCGTGGGGCGTGGCTGCCTGGGGCGCCCGTGGCTGTTCGCGGATCTGGTGGCGGCGTTCGAGGGGCGCACGAGGGTCTCTGCGCGCCCGACTCTCCGTGAGGTCGCCGACATCATGGTCCGCCACGCCACCCTGCTCGGCGAGTGGATCGGGGACGAGGCGCGCGGTGTCATCGACTTCCGCAAGCACGTGGCCTGGTACCTGAAGGGCTTTGCGGTCGGCTCGGAGATGCGCAAGCGCCTCGCGATCACGTCGTCCCTGGCCGAACTCTCGGACGGGCTGGTCGAGCTGGACCTCGACCAGCTCTGGCCGGCCGGCGCGGACGGCCCGCGCGGCCGCACGTCCGGCAACAACAGGGTCGTCCTGCCGGACGGCTGGCTGAAGGACCCGTACGACTGCTCGGGCGTGGGTGAGGACGCGGAGCTGGACACGTCCGGGGGCTGACATGTGCCGGGCAGCGCGTGGGTGAGGTCCCGGCGGCCGTGGTGACGCTGCTCAACCCGGGGCTCCGATGATCGCGGGAGATTTGGCCGGACTCCTTTCCTCACGGGCGTACGAGAGCTGCTCCACCAGCGGGCCCTGCCCCGCTCGACCGTTCAGCGGGTAACGGTCCGCGAACGCGTCCGCATGATGAAATCCGGCCGCCCCAAACGGCGTGATCCTTGCCACCCTTGATAGGGGTCGCGCTCAGATGAGCGGATCGTGGGCGACTGCAACTCTCCAAGAGGTGGCACCGAGTGCCAACGATTGATCATTCATCGCTCGAACTCAAACGTGCCAAGGCTCGCTCATCTGTGCGCGCCGGCTCGGTCTACGGGCATTGACCCGTTCGGGAAATGAACGCATTCCTTTCGGCTCGTTGTCACCCCTTGGCTTTCGATCTACTGGCGGCCGGGTGGTTACGGCCGTATGGCGCGCAAGTGGACGTACCGAGGTACCTTCGATCTGGGTATGTTCCTCGCCGTCAGGGCAGCCACCGCGTCCCTCGAGGAGTCGAGATCGTGTCGGAAAACAAAGATCCCCACGTAGCTGAGAGCGGCGACGAGGGCGTGAAGTTCGTTTATGACTTCACCGAGGGCAACAAAGACCTCAAGGACCTCCTCGGTGGCAAGGGTGCCAACCTCGCCGAGATGACCAACCTGGGCCTTCCCGTCCCGCCCGGCTTCACGATCACCACCGTGGCCTGTAAGGCGTACCTCGACAGCGGTGAGGAGCCTGCGGCACTGCGTGACGAGGTGAGTGCCCACCTCGACGCGCTCGAGCGGAAGATGGGCAAGAAGCTCGGGCAGGCCGACAATCCCCTGCTCGTATCGGTCCGTTCCGGCGCGAAGTTCTCGATGCCGGGCATGATGGACACCGTCCTGAACATCGGGCTCTCCGACAAGTCCGTGCAGGGACTGGCCAAGCAGGCCGGCGACGACCGCTTCGCGTGGGACTCGTACCGCCGCCTCATCCAGATGTTCGGCAAGACCGTGTGCGACGTCCCCGGCGACGAATTCGCCCAGGCGCTCGACGACGCGAAGGAACGCAAGGGCGTCACCGACGACCTGCACCTCGACGCGACGGATCTGCGAACACTGGTGGACGCGTACAAACACATCTTCGCCAAACACGTCGGACACGAGTTCCCGCAGAATCCCCGCCAGCAGTTGCAATCGGCCATGGAGGCCGTCTTCCGTTCCTGGAACGCGGAACGGGCCGTGCTGTACCGCCGCCAGGAACGCATCCCC
>CAMLJW010000144.1 GCA_946480485.1 uncultured Streptomyces sp.
GCAGGAGTCTCGGAGGCAGACGGTTCTGTCGCCGGTTCGTCTGATTCAGCTGATTCGGTCGGAGTGGTCTGATCGGCCGTGCTCGACGGTGAGGTACCGGAGGTGCCCGTCGAGCCCTCCTCCGACTCCTCGTCCGCGCAGTCCGTCCAGAACACCTTGTGCTTCGCGGCGCCCTTCTCGCCGTCGAAGTTCCAGAACAGCTTGTAGTGGCCGTCCGGCAGTGACAGCTCGCTCGTACGGCCGTGCCCCTCGGCATCGAGCGTCAGCGAACCCGACTTGACGGTCTCGCCCTTGACGGCGGCGGTCGGAGCCCAGGCTTCGATGTGCCAGTCGACCTGCTGGCCGCTGTCGAAACCGAACGCGTCGAGGTAGAAGGTGCAGACATGCGGCTCGTTCCTGAGCAGCTCCGCACCGGTGGCGACGTCGTGGATCTTCACGGTGCCGTTGTCGCCGTGGGGCGTGGCATGGGCGGCGGGAGCGGTCAGCAGAGCGGCTGCCGCTGCGGCGGCGAGGGCGCCGGCGCGCAAGAGGGTAGGCATGGGCAGTCCATCTTCGAGAGGTGGAACGGAAGACGTGGAGGGGGCGGCTCAGCTTCCTGTCACGCCCGGCAATCGGTCAAGCGACAGAACGTCACCCCTGCCCTATGCGTGCCGTATCGCCTCAATAGTCCAGGATAACGATCAGGGAACGTACAGACATTCCACAGAGGTGAAGCCGAGAGCCCGGCCGCTCAAAGGCTGTCGGGCCGATCGAAGGTGGCCCGACAACCTCTCAGGCTCAGCTCCGGCTCAGGCTCAGCTCCGGCTCAGAGGACCACGAACGCCGCCGTGACCAGCGCCAGTCCCGCCCCGCCGAACGCCCACGCGAGACGCGTCAGACGCAACCCGCCCGCGACCACCAGCGACGCCAGAAGCAGCGCACCACCAAACGGCACCCAGGCGTACAGCAGCCCACCCGGACCCGTACGCACCACGTCGTCACTGCCCGGCTTCACCACCACCGCGTACGTCCGGCCCTTCTCAGCCACCACCGTGCTCCCGAGAGTGACCCGGTCACGCGCCGTGGACCCCGCCGACGTCGGCGTGTACGGGCCCGAACAGCGGTCCTCAGTACACCGCGTGACCATCATCGTGCCGCGCTCGCGACCCTTGGTCAGCATCACATGCTGGGCGATACCCCACGAAGACCAGACGCCCGCGATCAGGATCAGCGCCGCGACCGTACCCATCGCCGCGAGCCGCCCGAACCGCAGCGCCGACATCGCTCTCGGACGGGAGATGAGGGCAGGCATGGCGGCGATGATTGGCTATGGCCCCGCGTACGTCAACTCCGCGCGGTTCCCCTGGGTGGACAAGTCCCGCGTTGTCCCGACCTTTAGCCGGCCTCAGGAGTTGTACGTGCTCTGCGCCCGCTCCAGGCCCTCGATGACCAGACACTCCACCGCATCCGCCGCACGATCCACGAAGTAGTCGAGCTCCTTTCGCTCCGCCGACGAGAAATCCTTCAACACGAAGTCGGCCACCTGCATACGCCCCGGAGGACGCCCGATACCGAACCGCACCCGGTGATAATCCGAACCCATCACCTTCGTCATCGACTTCAACCCGTTGTGACCGTTGTCGCCACCACCCAGCTTCAGCCGCAGAACGCCGTAGTCGATGTCCAACTCGTCATGCACCGCGACAATGTTCGCAACCGGCACCTTGTAGAAATCCCGCAAGGCGTTCACCGGACCGCCCGACAGATTCATGTACGACATCGGCTTTGCCAGCACCACTCGCCGGTTCGCCGGCCCCGGCGGGCCGATCCGGCCCTCCACCACCTGCGCCTGCCTGTTACCCGTCCGCTTGAAACTGCCGCCGATCCGCTCCGCGAGAAGATCGGCCACCATGAACCCCACATTGTGCCGGTTCATCGCATACCCCGGACCCGGGTTCCCGAGCCCCACGATCAACCAGGGCGCACCCGCATCGCTCGTCACGTGCATGTCTCCTTCATACGCGCCGGCCGCCGCTCCCACAGGAGCGGCGGCCGGCGAAACGGTGAGAGTGAGGGATCAGGCCTCGGCGACCTCGGAGCTCTCGCCCTCGGCCTCACCCGCGGTCTCCTCGGCCTGCGCGGCCAGGACCTGCAGGACGATCGCGTCCTCGTCGATCGCCAGCGTCGTACCGGGCGGCAGCGGAATGTCCTTGGCGAGGACCGAGTCACCGGCCGACAGACCCTCGACCGACACCGTGACCGACTCCGGGATGTGCGTGGCCTCGGCCTCGACCGGCAGCGCGTTCAGCACGTGCTCCAGCAGGTTGCCGCCCGGAGCCAGCTCGCCCTCGGTCTGGACGTAGATCTCGACGTTGACCTTCTCGCCGCTCCTCACGAGGAGCAGGTCGACGTGCTCCAGGAAGCCCTTGATGGCGTCACGCTGAATAGCCTTCGGGATGGCCAGCCGGGTCTTGCCGTCGATGTCCAGGGACAGCAGAACGTTCGGAGTACGCAGCGCCAGCAGCAGCTCGTGGCCCGGCAGCGTGATGTGGACCGGGTCGGCACCGTGGCCGTACAGCACACCCGGAACCTTGCTCTCACGGCGGATACGACGCGCGGCACCCTTGCCGAACTCCGTACGGGTCTCGGCGGCGAGCTTCACCTCGGACATGCTGATCACTCCTCGTAGATGGGTGGAACGTGGTCACCCGGCCACACATCGGCCTGCTACGAAGAGCGCGTCGATAACGGACCGCCGTACCCCAAAAGTACGGCCTCCCTCGCCGAGCAACTGTGACAGCTTACGCGGCGGGAAGGCCGTACAAGAAATCGATCATCTGCAAGCCCCAGCCGCAGTTACCGCTGGTGGGCCTACCGCCGGGGACTCACCCGACCGGCCTGTCCGGGGGGCTTACCGCACGTGGGCCTACTGCTCCTCGAACAGGCTCGTCACCGAACCGTCCTCGAACACCTCACGCACCGCACTCGCGATCGTCGGCGCGATCGACAGCACCGTGATCTTGTCGAGCGCCAGCTCACCCGGCGTCGGCAGGGTGTTCGTGAACACGAACTCACTGACCTTCGAGTTCTTCAACCGGTCGGCCGCCGGACCGGACAGCACACCATGCGTCGCCGTCACGATCACGTCCTCCGCACCATGCGCGAACAGTGCCTCCGCCGCCGCGCAGATCGTGCCACCCGTGTCGATCATGTCGTCGACGAGGACACAGACACGCCCCTCCACATCACCGACCACCTCGTGCACCGTGACCTGATGCGCCACATCCTTGTCACGACGCTTGTGCACGATCGCCAGCGGCGCACCCAGACGATCGCACCAACGGTCCGCGACCCGCACCCGACCCGCGTCCGGCGAAACCACCGTCAGCTTCGGGCGATCCACCTTCTGACCCACATAGTCCGCCAGCAGAGGCAGCGCGAAAAGATGATCGACCGGGCCGTCGAAGAAACCCTGGATCTGATCCGTGTGCAGGTCCACCGTCAGGATCCGGTCGGCACCCGCCGACTTCATCATGTCCGCGATCAGACGCGCCGAAATGGGTTCACGCCCACGGTGCTTCTTGTCCTGACGGGCGTAACCGTAGAACGGCACGATCACCGTGATACTCCGAGCGGAGGCCCGCTTCAGAGCATCAATCATGATCAACTGCTCCATGATCCACTTGTTGATCGGAGCCGTGTGGCTCTGGATCAAGAAGCAGTCGGCACCCCGGGCGGACTCCTCGTAACGGACGTAGATCTCACCATTGGCGAAGTCGAAGGCCTTCGTCGGGACGACCCCGACACCCAACTGCTGGGCGACCTCCTC
This sequence comes from uncultured Streptomyces sp., assembly GCA_946480485.1. The sequence goes on from CAMLJW010000144.1 coordinate 3,809, forward strand.
GGCAAGCTCGGGGTGTGCGCGGCCGGAGAAGAACATCAACTTCTTCTCGCCGGTGGTCTTGATCCCGGTCACAGCACTGTCTCCTCAGAGTGTCTCAGCTGGGCACAGAAACAGGCTCAGCTGGGTGTGCGGATATGCGCTTTCACGGTACGCCGAGTCAGACGCACGCGTTTCCGGTCAGCTTCCGCCCTCGGCCTCGCGAGAAGCTGCTTCCGCAGCCTTCGCGGCCGCGCTCCCCGGACGCTTCCGCGCCACCCAACCCTCGATATTCCGCTGCTGACCACGGGCCACGGCCAGCGAACCGGGCGGTACGTCCTTGGTGATGACCGAGCCCGCCGCGGTGTACGCACCGTCCCCGACCGTGACAGGCGCCACAAACATGTTGTCCGACCCCGTCTTGCAATGTGAACCCACGGTGGTGTGGTGCTTGGCCTCACCGTCGTAGTTCACGAAGACACTGGCGGCACCGATGTTCGTGTACTCGCCGATCGTCGCATCGCCCACATACGACAGATGCGGCACCTTCGTGCCCTCACCGATCGACGCGTTCTTCGTCTCCACGTACGTACCCACCTTGGCCTTCGGCCCAAGCCGCGTACCAGGACGGAGATAGGCGAACGGCCCGACAGCCGCCTGCGGCCCCACCTCGGAGCCGTCGGCGACCGTGTTGTCCACACGGGCGCCCGCGCCGACCCGGGTGTCCGTGAGACGGGAGTTCGGACCGACCTCCGCACCCTCGCCCAGATGCGTGGCCCCGTGCAGCTGCGTGCCCGGGTGCACGATCGCGTCCTGCTCGAAGGTGACCGTCACATCGACCCAGGTGCTCGCCGGATCGACGACCGTCACCCCGGCGAGCATGGCGCGCTCAAGGAGCCGGTCGTTGAGAATGCGGCGGGCCTGCGACAGCTGTACGCGGTTATTGATCCCCGCGATCTCACGGTGGTCGCCGGCCACGGAGGCACCCACGCGGTGACCGGCCGCGCGGAGAATCCCGAGCACGTCCGTCAGGTACTCCTCACCCTGGCTGTTGTCCGTCCGGACCTTCCCGAGCGCGTCGGCGAGGAGCTGCCCGTCGAACGCGAAGACACCCGAGTTGATCTCCCGGATGGCCCGCTGCGACTCGCTCGCGTCCTTGTGCTCCACGATCGCCGTCACGGCGCCGGAGACTTTGTCGCGGACGATACGGCCGTAGCCGGTCGCGTCCGGCACCTCAGCGGTCAGCACGGTCACTGCGTTGCCGTCGGCGGTGTGCGCGGCGGCGAGCCGGCGAAGCGTTTCGCCACTCAGCAGGGGCGTGTCCGCGCACACCACGACCACGGTTCCGTCGACTCCGCCGCCCAGCTCCTCCAGGCCCATCCTCACCGCGTGCCCGGTGCCGTTCTGCTCGGCCTGCACGGCCGTCCGTACGCCCGGGTCGATCCCGGCGAGGTGCGCGGTGACCTTCTCGCGGGCGTGCCCCACGACGACGACCAGATGCTCGGGCTCCAACTCGCCCGCGGCGGCAAGTACATGACCGACAAGGGAACGGCCACAGATGTCGTGCAGGACCTTCGGTGTCGCCGACTTCATACGGGTGCCCTCACCCGCTGCGAGTACGACGACGGCTGCCGGGCGAATGGCGCTCACGGGTTCTGCCCTTCGGCTTCGGATGACTGCGATGTCTTCGGGGTGCGGACATCGGCAGGATACCGGGGCGTTGTACGGGGGAAATGTGAGCGGGGGCCTGACTTGGTGGTCGGGCCCCGAACCGAGCAGGGCTCCCCCGCCAGGACTCGAACCCGGACAGATGGCACCAAAAGCCACAGTGCTGCCAATTACACCACGGGGGATGGAAGCCGACCAAAGTGGACATTTGGTCAAGCTGCCGAGTGGGCACCCATCACTATGCCGTACCAGGCGCCTTCCATGCGACGATACAACTCGGCTCTCTTTTTTACATAGACGACCAAGCAGCCTCGATAGGCCTCTGCCGTGTTCTTGCGGTTTGTTCGAGGGGTGTGCTTCTTGAGTGTGGTCCGCTGGAAGGTGGAAGCTTCTACTCCGACCAGCTCCGCCCAGAACCCCACGGCTTCAGTCACGTCTGCAGTCTCGTGAATGCTGACCCTGAACCGCATGCGTTCGCGTTCCACGCCCAGTGACTCGAGCCAGTGCAGGTAGAGCCTGATGACATTCGGGTCGCTGTTGATGAACTGCAGGTTCTCGCGACGCTGGGCGCCGTAGGTCTTGTCCTTCGAGCCTTCTGCCCAGTAGAGGACCACTCCAGCCAGAAACAGCTCCCGGTCCGTCAACGCACCGATCTCTTGGGATGAGGCGACCTTGGTTTGCTGTCGCTCCTCCGCCCGCCTCCGCAGCGTTGCCTCCCATCCACGCCTGGCGATGATCGAAGCCTCCTCCGGGGTCCGTTTCCGTTCCGGCCTCGGCAGATCCCGTACCCACAGTGAGATCGAGCTCTTCGAGCAGCCCGGCTCCACCTGGATCTGGTCGTAGGTCCGCCCCTGGAGCCGTAGCTCCCGGGCCTTCGCCCTCAGGTCGTCCTTCGCGTTCGGGCGCTTCGTCCACTCCGGAGGGGCCTCGCCCTCGAGTAGGCGGTTGAGGATGTCGTTGTTGTCGATGTGCAGCCGGTCGCGGATCTGGCGGCGGCTGAGGCCTGCTCGGCGCAGGGTCACCGCCTGCTCGCGCAGCCCCTCGAAGTCGGCGTACTTGTTGTGCGCGTGTGCCATGGGCATACCGTCGGGGCGGAATGTGGGCGTCCGGCTTGAAACGGTGAGCGATTCAGCAGTTCGGGGGATTCCTGGTGGTTTCACTTCTGTTCGATTCCGGCGTGTGGTGAGTGCCCGGAAAATCGCCGGAAAGCGGTGGCGTGCGCCCGTAGGCTGAAGGCATGACCACGACGGGGGAAGACCGCACCGCGGCCGTGACGGGGCCGTGGTGGTGGCTGAGGTGGCGTAGTGCGGTGCTCGACGGGGGGCTCGCGATCGTGTCCGCCGTCGAATGCGCGAGCGAGGGGATTCCGTTCGCTGAGGAGTCGGGGCTGCCGATCCCCGTGGGGATGGTCTTGGGGCTGTTCGCGGGGGCCGTGCTGCTGTTGCGTCGCAGGTGGCCGATCGCTGTCGTTCTTGTCTCGGTCGCTGTCACGCCGGCCGAGATGGGCTACCTGATGGGGCCCGTCGGGCTGTACACGCTCGCGGCGTCGGAGCTGCCGCGGCGGATCACCGGGGCGCTGGCGGCGATGTCGATGCTGGGGGTGCTGATCGTCACGTATGTGCGGGCGTATCCGGGGGCGGTGCAGGGGGATTCCGACTTTGATGAGCAGATCGTGTCGTTCTTGTCCCTGACGGCCTCGCTGGGGATGACGGCGCTGCCGGTTCTGCTCTGGTTCTACGTGGGTGAGCGTCTCCGTCTGATGTAGAGCCTGCGTGAGCGGGCCGGCTCGTTGGAGCGGGAGTTGCAGTTGCTGGCGGAGCGCGCGGAGGAGCGTGCGCAGTGGGCGCGGAACGAGGAGCGGACGCGGATCGCGCGTGAGATGCATGACGTGGTGGCTCATCGGGTGAGCTTGATGGTCGTGCATGCGGCGGCGTTGCAGGCAGTGGCGCGTAAGGATCCGGAGAAGGCGGTCAGGAACGCGGCGCTTGTGGGGGACATGGGGCGGCAGGCGTTGATGGAGTTGCGGGAGATGTTGGGGGTGCTGCGTACGGGGGACGGTTTGGAGTCCCGGGTGCGGCCGGTGCCGTTGGCGGCGATGGAGACGGCTGCGGCGGCGTCTCGGGCGGTTGGCTACGCGGGGGGCGAGGGGCCTTGCCTCGCCGATCTCGACGAGCTTCTTGGGCAGTCCTCGGCGGCCGGGATGACGGTGAATCTCTTGGTCGACGGTGATGCGCGTGCGTATGCCCCGGAGGTGGAGCAGACCGCGTATCGGGTGGTGCAGGAGGCGTTGACGAACGTTCACAAGCATGCGGCGGGTGCGAAGACGCATGTGCGGTTGGCGCATCGTCCGGCGGAGATCGCGATGCAGGTGGAGAACGCGCCGCCGCCGGAGTCGGGGGCGGCGTCGGGCGCGCGTCTTCCGAGTGGGGGGAATGGCTTGCGCGGGATGCAGGAGCGGGTTTCCGCTCTGGGGGGTGTGTTTGTTTCGGGTGCTACGTCGGCAGGTGGGTTCCGGGTGTCTGCTGTGATTCCGGCCGAGGGGTGAAGGTGTGGGCTGGGGGGCGGTTGCGTGGTGTCCTCGTCAGCCTGTTGTGAGGCGTGTGGGCTCGGTGCCGGAGATGAGGCCGGTGAGCGCTTGGTCGATGTTGGCGCCGAGGTACCAGTCGCCGGTGTGGTCGAGGGTGTAGACGCGGCCGTCGGCGTCGATGGCGAGCAGGGCGCGGCTTTCGGATTCTTCGCCCAGGGGGCAGACCTCGGTGTCGAGGGCGCGGCCGAGGTCGGCGAGGGTGCGGGCCATGTGGAGGCCGTGGAGGGGGTTGAGGTGGACGGGGGAGGGGGTGATCTGGCGGCCGGGGCCGGCGGGTTGGATATGGAGGCCGCCGAATTCCGCCCAGGCCTCTACGGCTGCTGGGAACAGGGCGTGCCGGTGGCCGGCGGGGGTTTCGTGGCCGCGTAGGGCGTCGGCCCAGGTTTCGGCCTGCGCCATGTCCCAGCGGCCCGGTTGCCATCCGGCGGACCGCAGTGCGGCGTCGATGGGTGCGGGGAAGCGGGGCGTGGGGCTGGCGGTGGGGTTGCTGCGGTCGGCGTGCATCTGCTCTTCGTTCGTTTGAGCGGTAGGGGTGGGGTGTGGCCTCGTGTGTGTGCGGGTGTGGGGAGTCTCACTTCTGCGCTGTGGTCGGGTCGACGATGCGTATGCCGAAGTGGGCGCTGAGTGCGGTGCAGGAGCGGCAGGGTGTGGCGAAGCTGCCGTGGAGTGGGTCGCCGTCTTCGCGGATGCGGCGCGCGGTGAGTTTGGCGTGTTTGAGGGATTTGCGGGCTTCGCCGTTGGTCAGTGGTTTGCGGGCGGCTCGTTTGGTGCGGGCGGCGTCGACGGCGCTGATGTGCCGTGAGATGAGGATGGTTTCGGCGCATCGGCCGGTGAATCGGTCGCGTTGGCCGCTGGTGAGGGTGTCGAGGAAGTCCCGTACGAGGGGATGGAGGGCCGGGGCCTGGTCGCCGCGTGCCGCTGTTCCGGTGAGGGTGGCGCCGCGTACGGAGAGGGCGGCGGCGACGGTGGGGAGTATGCCGTCGCGGCGGTGGAGGAGGGTGGGCGTGTGCGGTCTTTCCGTGTTGCTCCAGCCGACTCGGGGGTCACCGGTCGTGCCTGTCCGCGCCGTGCTCATGATGGTGCTACCTCCCCTTCCCCCGCGGTGGCGGCCGCTGATGTGACTGCCCCCGGCGGGGACAGATTGCCAAACTCCGGGGCTGGTGCGGAAGCTGAGGCGATGCGACACGCGTGGTCTTCGTCGTACCGTCACGGCGGGGTGACGGCAGGTCACGAAAACCGGAGGCGTGCCGACCGGTACGGAACCGGAGGCGCGGTGACCGGTGTCGTTCAACCGCATAGGCTGTCGATATATCCGTGGACCATCAGAACGCCGCAGGGGGGCAACCGCCATGACGACAGGTCGGCTCGGGCAGCAAGCCGCGCCGCCGAACGCGGCCTATGCCGGGCAGGTCGTGCATTTTCCGGACCCGGTCCGGGCCGCCCGTCACCCCAGGGGTGTCCGGGTTGACGAGTACGGCTTTCCGGACTTCTCGGCGTATGCGCGTGCCGCTGCGGAGATCGCCGAGCCGCCCGAAGGTTTCGGTGTCGATGAGCTGCGGCTGACGGATTATGTGTCGGCGAACGCGGCGTTGGCGGCGTCGGGGCACGATCTGTGGGACACGATCCCGTCGGTGGCGACGCCGCACGGCTGGACGTGGCATCACGTGCCGGGTACGCGGCGGTTGGAGCTGGTGCCGGTCGAGGTGAAGGCGTTGCTGCGGCATCACGGCGGACTGGCGACGGCGGCCGTGGACCAGAACAAGAGGGGTACGCGGCCGTTGCAGGAGACGCGGCCGGCGCATTTCGGGTTGCCGAAGTCGTCGGTGGCGGTGACGGAGCAGCAGGTGCTGGGGGTCGAGGAGGAGCTGGGGTATCGGCTTCCGGGTGCTTATCGGTCTTTCCTGAAGGCGGCGGGTGGCTGTGCTCCGGTGGGTGCGGCGCTCGACGCGGAGCTCGGTCTGCTGGTTGATCAGCCCTTCTTCACGGTGCGGGACGAGGCGGCCGTCAACGACCTGGTGTACGTCAACAAGTGTCTGCGCGACCATCTCACCAAGGACTATCTGGGAGTCGGCTTTGCGCAGGGCGGGTTGCTCGCGGTGAAGGTGAAGGGCGACCGGATCGGGTCGGTCTGGTTCTGCGCGTATGACGACGCCCGTGACCAGGACGCGTGGGTGCCGGCCGAGCGGGTGCAGCGGCTGTTGCTGCCGTGTGGTGAGGACTTCGACCAGTTCCTGGGCCGGCTCGCGGGTAATCCGCCGGAGCTGGAGACCGTGGCGAACCTGATGGTGGACGGTGGCTTCGCGTATGCCGCGGCCGTCTCTTCGGTGGGGGAGTGAGCGTCCGATGGTGACCTTCGCGCAGGCGCAGGAGCGCGCGGAAGAGTGGATCAACGGGGATGTGGCTTCGTATCAGCATCGTGAGGTGCGGGTACGGGAGTTCGAACTCGGGTTCGTGGTCTGGGCGGAGGACCGTGCGGATGGTCCGCGGTCCGATGGTGGTGGTCAGCGGCTTGTCATCGCGCGTGACAGCGGGGAGGCCACGTTGTGGCCCTCGTTGCCGGTGGGTGAGGTGATTCGCCGGTACGAGGAGCAGTACGGGCTGCCGGACGCGGGGCCCGCACCGGCTCCGGCGCCTGCGGCGCGGGTCGATCTGAATCAGACGTCGTTCCTGCTGACTCCTCCGGAGTGGCTTCAGGAGGCGGCGGACAGGATGGGGGTTCCGGATCGGCGGACGGGTTCGTCGTCCCCGTCAGGTGGGCCCTCCGCTCCCGGCGGTGCTCCGTTGTGGCCGTCTGCCGGCGGCGGGGCGGAGTCGGGTTCCGCCCATGGGCCGGGTACGCCTGCCTCGGCCACTCCCTGGGCCGGGACCGACACCAACGCCGGGTCGGCCGAGGACCGTTCGGTGCCGTTGCCCGCGACGGTGTTCTCGCCGCCGCTGAGCGACTGCGACGACGGTGGTACGCCACCGCCGGCCGCGACGCCGGACGCGAAGACCGCCCTGATGTCCGGCGGCAGCCGGCTTCCGCGGACGTCGGTGGCCCCGGCGCTCGACGACGCGCGGGGGTCGGGCGCAGCGCCGGGCGCTACGCCCGACCCCGGAGCTCCCCAGGCTCCGGGGGCTGCCGGTACGCCGCCGCCGGGTTCTTCGTACGGGTTTCCGCATGGACCCGGTGCGGTTTCGGGTACGCCGCCTCCGGGTGGTCCTGGTACTCCGCCGCCCGCAGGTCCCAACGCCCCGCAGCCGCAGGCCGGTCCGGGTGCGCCGGGGCGGCCGTTGCCGCCCCACGCGGG
>CAMLJW010000145.1 GCA_946480485.1 uncultured Streptomyces sp.
GCCGGACGACGAGGCGGAGCAGGCTGTTGCCACCGCGCTGGAGACCGGGTACCGCAGCGTCGACACCGCCGCGATCTATGGCAACGAGGAGGGCACGGGCAAGGCTCTCAACTCCTCCGGCCTCGCCCGCGAGGACCTCTTCGTCACCACCAAACTCTGGAACAGCGAGCAGGGGTACGACTCGACGCTGCGCGCCTTCGACACGTCCCTGAAGAAGCTCGACCTCGACTACGTGGACCTGTACCTGATCCACTGGCCGCTGCCTGCCAGGGACACGTACGTGGACACGTACAAGGCCTTGGAGAAGCTTCTCGCCGACGGTCGCGCCAAGTCCATCGGTGTCTCCAACTTCCTTCCGGAGCACCTGGAGCGGCTGATCGACGCGACCTCCGTCATCCCGGCCGTCAACCAGATCGAGCTGCACCCGCAGCTGCAGCAGCTCGCCGCGCGTGAGTACCACGCGGAGCAAGGCATCGCCACCGAGGCCTGGTCGCCACTCGGCCAGGGAAAGGGGCTGCTGGAGGTACCGGCTGTCGTCGCCATCGCCCAGAAGCACGGCCGTACGCCGGCACAGGTCGTCCTGCGCTGGCACCTCCAGCTCGGGAACGTGGTGATTCCCAAGTCCGTGACGCCGTCCCGGATCAAGGAGAACATCGAGGTGTTCGACTTTTCCCTCGACACCGAGGACATCGCCGCGATCAGCGCCCTCGACGAGGACCGCCGCCTGGGCCCGGACCCCACGACGTTCAACATGACCTGACCCCCGCATGGTTCGCCCACGGAGCCGCCACCCGATGACTCGGGCGGCGGCTTTGGCGGTGGGGGGCCGTCAGCACGTCCGCCGGTACGCTACGTCGACCGGCCCGCCGGGACCAAGCCGCCTTCAAGGGCGAAGCCTGCTACCTCGGGGAGCATTCCCCGTACGCGCTCGCGGCTGCGGCGGCACGCGGCTCACCGCCACGGGAGGCGTCGCAGCACTCCGCTTCCTTGTTGTAGTCGAACACCAGCGCGTTCAACTCGCACCATGCCCGGGAGCGAGCTCCTCGACCCGGCGCGCCAGGTCGAAGTCCCGCTCGGTGACCGCGCCGCCCACACTGTGCGTGCTCACGGTGAGCGAGACGGAGTGGTAACCGAGCCTGAGGTCGGAGTGGTGGTCCAGCTCCTCCTGCACCTGGGCGATGTGCACGACCATCGCGGCCGCCGCGAAGTGCGAGCCGAGCCGGTAGGAGCGGGCGATCCCGTCCCCTTCGAGCGACCAGCCCGGCAACTCCGCGAGCCGGTCCTCGATCTCCTTCTGCGACAGCGGTTCCAGCGGCATGACTGTGCTCCCTTCCGTCATCCCGTAACCTCCGGCGCTCTCAGCGTGCCACAGCCCGGACGGTTTGGTCCTGGTCAGGCGGTCGGGGGCAGGGTCGCGGACTGGCGCAGTAGCTGCCAGAGCCCCGTAGCGGCCTGGCGGCCTCCTCCTCAAACGCCGGACGGGCTGAATACCAGTGCCCCCGCGCCCCGGAAGGGACGCAGGGACGCAGGGGCGCGGGGAACTGCGCGACCAGCCACAGAGAGCCCGCAGACACCCAACCGTCTGTCCAGCGGAGCGCTCAGGCGGCGCCGCCCTTCGTGTCCTTCTCGTCGTCGATGATCTCCGCGTCCACGACGCCTTCCTCGTCCGAGCTGCCCGAGGCACCCGCGGCGCCCGCGGTGTCCGAGGCGGGCCGCTCGGTGCCGGGCTGTTCCTCCGAGGGGGTCTGCCGGGTCTGGGCGTACATGGCCTGGCCCATCTTCTGGCTGACGGTGGCCAGCTTCTCGACCCCGGTCCGCAGGGCACTCGTGTCGCCGCCTTCGCGGTCCTCCAGGAGCGTCCTCAGCTCGGCGACCGCGGACTCCACCTCGGTCTTCGTGTCGGCCGGGATCCGCTCCTCGTTGTCCCGCAGGAACCGCTCGGTCTGGTACACGAGTTGCTCGGCCTGGTTGCGCGTCTCGGCGGCCTCCCGCCGCCTGCGGTCCTCGTCGGCGTACTGCTCCGCCTCGCTCATCATCCGGTCGATGTCCTCCTTGGGGAGCGCGGAGCCGCCGGTGACCGTCATCTTCTGCTCGCGCCCAGTGGCGAGGTCCTTGGCCGAGACGTGCATGATTCCGTTGGCGTCGATGTCGAAGGCCACCTCGATCTGCGGCACCCCGCGCGGCGCGGGCGGCAGGCCCGTGAGGTCGAAGACGCCGAGCTTCTTGTTGTAGGCGGCGATCTCGCGCTCGCCCTGGAAGACCTGGATGCCGACCGAGGGCTGGTTGTCCGTGGCGGTGGTGAAGATCTCCGAACGCCGCGTGGGAATGGTGGTGTTGCGCTCGATGAGCTTCGTCATGATGCCGCCCTTGGTCTCGATGCCCAGGGACAGCGGAGTGACGTCGAGCAGCAGTACGTCCTTCACGTCGCCGCGGATGACGCCCGCCTGGAGCGCCGCGCCGAGGGCCACGACCTCGTCCGGGTTGACTCCCTTGTGCGGGTCCTTGCCGGTGAGTTCCTTGACCAGTGCCGTCACCGCGGGCATCCGGGTGGAACCGCCGACGAGGATGACGTGGTCGACGGCGGAGAGCTTCACACCCGCGTCCTTGACCGCCTGGTGGAAGGGGTTCTTGCAGCGGTCGAGCAGATCACTGGTGAGTTCCTGGAACTGAGCGCGCGTCAGCTTCTCGTCGAGGTGCAGCGGTCCTTCGGCGGAGGCGGTGATGTAGGGCAGGTTGATGGTGGTCTCGGTGGACGAGGACAGCTCGATCTTGGCCTTCTCGGCGCCCTCGCGCAGCCGCTGGAGCGCCATCTTGTCCCGGCCGAGGTCGATGCCGTACGAGCCCTTGAACTTTTTGATGAGGTGGTCGACGATCCGCTGGTCCCAGTCGTCGCCGCCCAACTGGGTGTCTCCGTTGGTGGCCTTGACCTCGATGACGCCCTCACCGATCTCGAGGAGCGAGACGTCAAACGTCCCGCCCCCCAGGTCGAAGACGAGGACGGTCTGCTCCTCGCCGCGGTCGAGCCCGTACGCGAGGGCAGCGGCCGTCGGCTCGTTGATGATCCGCAGCACCTTGAGGCCCGCGATCTCGCCGGCCTCCTTGGTGGCCTGGCGCTGGGCGTCGTCGAAGTAGGCGGGCACGGTGACCACGGCGTCCGTGACGTCCTCGCCGAGGTACGACTCGGCGTCCCGCTTCAGCTTCTGCAGCACCCGCGCGGACAGCTCCTGTGCCCGGTAGCGGGTGCCGTCGACGTCGCCCCTCTCCGGAAAGCGCCAGCTCGCGTCGCCCATGTGACGCTTCACCGAGCGCGCGGTGCGCTCGACGTTCGTCACCGCCTGCCGCTTGGCGACCTCGCCGACGAGCACCTCGTTGTTCTTGGCGAAGGCCACGACGGAAGGCGTGGTACGCGCGCCCTCGGCATTGGCGATGACCGTGGGCTCACCGCCTTCCAGAACGGCCACCACCGAGTTCGTGGTACCGAGATCGATCCCGACCGCACGTGTCATCTCCGTCCCCTTCCACCCGGACCCTTCCACCCTCAAGCACAAAACTTGAGTCCACTCCTGTCAAGCCTGTATACCCGGGAAAGGCGGAACGCACCGCCGCGGTGGCAGTCCCCCGAAACACTGATGCCGCGCCCTTGTGCCAGGGCGCGGCATCGAGTGCGCACAGAGTGCCTACGAGCGTCAGGCCAGCTCTGCCGTCAGCGTGATCGTCGTGCCGGTGAGGGCCTGGCTGACCGGGCAGTTCTTCTTGGCGTCCTCGGCGGCGGCCGCGAAGCCCTCCGCGTCCAGACCCGGCACCTCGCCGCGCACGGTGAGGTGGATGCCGGTGATGCCCTCGCCGGGCTGGAAGGTGACGTCGGCCTTGGTCTCCAAGCGGGTCGGCGGGGTGCCCGCGCCGGCCAGAGCATGCGACAGAGCCATGGAGAAGCAACTGGAGTGGGCGCCGGCGATCAGCTCCTCCGGGCTGGTCTTGCCGTTCGCCTTCTCGGCACGCGACGGCCATGACACCGGCTGCGCGCCGATGCCGGAGGAGTCGAAGGTGACGGTGCCGCTGCCCTTGAGCAGTTCGCCCTCCCAGACGGTGTGGGCGGTGCGCGTGGTTGCCACGATGGTTCCTTTCGGTGGGATCCCTGGATCGGTTCCGACCGGCCCATCCGATCACATCCCGGGCCCGGACACCCAAAAGGCCCAGCTGCTCCGTTCATGTGCCGTGAAGGGGTCAGCGCCCGTCGTACCCCGCCGTCGGCATCGACAGCCGGCGGTGGACCTGGGCCTTCATCTGCGCGTCGTACGCCGGTTCCGCGCGGCCGACCGTCTCGATGCGTACGCCGCGCCTGGCGCACTCGGCGGTGAACTCGTCGACGGAGGCGAGTGCCCGCTCCAGAACCCGGTGGCTGGGCGCGACGAACAGGTCGACGAGGCCCGCGTCGACGTCCTTCCAGAGCGCGCAGTGGTCGGGGCGCAGGCCGCGCACGAGGAGTTGCCGGGTGATGACGTAACCGCGCTCGGCGGCCCAGCAGGCGCACATGGCGTGCTGGCTGCGCGAGTCCACGAGGAAGGGGTCCGCCTCCAGCTCCTCCAGCGGCGTCAGGCTGGCGATCGCGGTGACGTGCAGCATGCCGGAGGCGCTGCGTGTGTCTCCCATGGCGTCCCCCTCACCTCCGGTTTCGCCGTCGACCCTACTCCTGCCCGTAGGCTCTGGGGAGGCGCACGAAGGGGGCAAGGGGAGTGCCGGTGGAGGACGGAGGAGTCCACCCAGCAGCCAGCCGGGCGCTACCTCCAAACCCGGTCTTTCAGGACCGCGTCACGTTGACTCCAGTACCCGGGATGACCCCACCGGCAGATCCCACAGGTTCTCGCGGGCCAGACGCGCCTTCTCCCAGGCCGTACGCACCCGGGTCAGCGGTTCGAGGACCGGTTCGGCGGACAGGACGAACGTGGCCCAGTGCATGGGCGCCATCCGCCGCGCGCCGAGGTCCTGCGCCGCCTGGACCGCTTCCTCGGGGTCGCAGTGGACGTCGCTGAGCCACCAGCGCGGCTCGTACGCGCCGATCGGCAGCAGCGCCAGGTCGATGCCGGGGTGGCGGTCACCGATCCGGGAGAACCAGTGGCCGTATCCCGTGTCGCCCGCGAAGTACACGCGGTACACACGCCGTCCGGCGGGCGCGGTCAGCACCCAGCCGCCCCACAAAGTGCGACAGGTGTCGTTGAGGCCGCGTCTGGACCAGTGGTGGGCGGGCACGAAGTCGAAGCGGACACCGTCCAGTTCGGCCGCCTCCCACCAGTCCAGCTCGGTGACGCGGGTGAAGCTGCGGCGCCAAAACCAGCGGCCGAGCCCGGCCGGGACGAAGACGGGGGTGTCGCGCGGGAGCCTGCTCAGGGTCGGGGCGTCCAGGTGGTCGTAGTGGTTGTGGCTGATGACGACGGCGTCGACGCGCGGCAGTTGGCTCCAGGCCACGCCCACCGGAGTGATCCGGGGGGGAGTTCCGAGGATCCTGCGGGACCAGACCGGATCGGTCAGGACCGTGAGGCCGCCGATACGGATCACCCAGCTCGCGTGGCCCGCCCAGGAGACGGCGACCGTGCGGGTGTCCACCCGCGGCAGCGGGCCCGGCTCGTACGGCAGCCGCGGGATGTCGGCGAGCCCGTCGGGGCCGGGCCGCACCGCGCCTTCGCGGGCGAGCCGCGCGAAGGCCCTCAGCCCCGGCAGCGGGGCGGTCAGCCGGTCGGCGAAGGACCGCGGCCAGACCCGCCGCTCGCCGAGCGGGCGGGGCGCGGCGAGCGGCGTTCCGCCGACCGGTGCGGGTACGCGTGAGGGCGCCTGCTCACCGGCGTCCGTGGACGTAGTGGAGGCGGACGTGGACGTAGTGGAGGCGGACGTGGACGTGGTGGTGGTCGTGGTCGACTCGGGCTGCTGCGTCATCGAGGGGACTCCCGTCGCCGAGCGTCGTCGCGGAGATCGTCGAGGACCGATCCCAGCAGGGACAACGCGCGTTCCACATGCGGCAATTCCAGGGGTTCTGGTGCAGAGAGGGACTCCGTTCGTTCCTGATCGGTGGTGCCGAGCAGCGGGCCGGTGGCCAGGCGTACGCGCAGGGCGCCGAGGTCGTCGCCGAAGCGGTGGCCGCCGGGCGCGGGCATGCCGAGGCGGGCGGTGAGGAAGTCCTCGAGTTCCTGCGCGTCGCCGACGCCGTACTCGCTGAGCGCGGACCGCAGCGGGGCAAGGTCCGCGTACACATGACGGCCCGCCTGCGGGGGCCGGGCGAGGCCGCCCGCGGCCACCAGGGCATGGTGTGCGGCGGCGGCCACACGCGCGTGCAGCCGTACGGCCTCGGTGAGCCGCACGGTGATCTCGTCGGGCTCCTCGAGCGCGTACGCGGCGGCCTCGGCGACCGGCGTGGCGATGCGGGCGCCGAGCGCGGTAAGGACGTCGAGGACGCGGTCGCGCAGCCGGGTGCCGAGCTCGGTGTCGGGGAAGCGGGCGACCGCGGCGGGCCAGCCGGGCGGCAGGAAGGGACCGGCCAGGTCGGAGATCACGGTGACCCGGTCGGGGAGCATCTCGGCGGGGCTCAGCAGGACCGTGTCGTGCGGCCGGTGCAGGGTGTCGCGCCAGGTCTCGTCGCTGACCAGGTGCAGCCCCTCGTCCGTGGCGGCCTCCACGGCCTCGTGAACCAGTTCGGGCGGGGCCACGGTGGCGGTGGGGTCGTCGGCGACGGAGAGCACGAGCAGCCTTGGGTCGCCGCCCTCGGCGCGCACCCGGCGCACGGTCTCCAGGAGGGCGTACGGATCGGGGATGCCACCGCACTCGGCGGGCGTCCCCACATGGAACACGGACGTGCCGAGCAGGCGTGCCGTGGGCGCCCACCAGGTGGCGCACGGGCGCGGTACGAGAACGTCGCCGCCGATCGCGGCGGTCAGCGCGAGGAGCAGGGCCGGGGCGCCGGGGGCCGCGGCCGTCCGGCCGGGGCCGGTGGGCAGCCCGCGCCGGTCCCAGTAGGCATGGGCCGCCTCCAGGAGCCGGGGCCCGCCGCCGGTCGGTTCGGTGTGCGCGCCGCACGCGGCCGCGACGAGGCCTGGCAGCACGGGGAGTCCGTGGCCGGGAAGCGGTGGGCCGTAACGGACAGGACCGTGCCCTTGAGGATCCGTCCGCCGCATGTCCGCCTCCGCGCAGTGAGCCGTGGTCCGTAGTCCGTGGTCCGGAGGTTCGCCGGGCCTACGGTTCCGGTTGCGCCCCTGGGCTCTGAGTACCCACCGTCCAGCGCCGCCAATTCAGCGGTGCCAGCACGAGTCCCGCTCCCTGCGGCGCACCCGTTGGACGGCTGTGCCGAGCGCGCCCGCGGCGAGCAGGCCGCCGGCGGCGAGGGCGGCCGGAGAATCGGTCAACCCGTCGCCCTCGCCCGCCTGCACACCGTGATCGAGCGCCGGCTCGCTGGAGCTGTCACGGGACGGCTCGCACGACGCGGCCCGCTGCTCCTCCTGGCCGCCGGGTGTCGTCGAACAGCTGCCGTCGCCGCCCCACCCCGAGGTCCCACCGCTCGCATGCGGCACGCCACCCTCTGGAGTCCCCTGAGAGACATCCGGCACGCCGCCCTCCCAAGTCCCGCCGGAAGCATCCGGCACGCCACCCTCTGCGTCAGGCACGCCACCCTGGTCTGGCATACCTCCGTCAAGGGTCCCGCCCCAGGCGTCGGACCCGCCACCCTGAAAGACCCCACCGGAGGCATCGGGCACGCCGCCCTCGTAAGCCTGCCCAAAGGCGTCGGACCCACCGCTCTCGACGTCCGGTTCGACGGCGGTGTCGCCGGGGGCCGCGGTGTACGGGTCGGCCTCCGCGGGCGCTTCCGCGGCCGGCCCCCCGGGCGGCCCCTCAGCCGGACCCTCGGAGGCGGCCGAGACGGCGCCGCCCAGAACGATGGTGGCGAGGGCCGTGCTGGCGACGGCGGTGGTGGTGGACAGGGCGCGGACGGTACGGCGCATGTGCTGGGCTCCTTCGGCCGACGCTGGGGGCCTCCCGTGCCCTTGAGGCAGCGGAGGAGGGGCACGACGGTCGTGCCCCGCAGCCCATCAGAGCCCGCACACCGCCTGGGCGCGCGCGGCCGGACACCATTCGTGCCACTCGGACGCCCGAGCGGGTGACAGCCCAACGGGACGGCACACCGTGGCGGGGTCTCACCGCTCCCAACGGACGTGCCTCAGGTCCGAAGCACTGACCCGCGCCTGCCCTTGCCGCCGGGGCGGCGAACACCGCAGGTTTTCTCCGGACCGGAGCGGGTGACTCGGGCGGTACGGCCATCACCCGGGAGGTCCCGCATGAGCACCACAGTCGCCGACCATGTCCTGCAGCGCCTGCGCGAATGGAATGTAGAACATGTATTCGGCTATCCAGGCGATGGCATCAATGGTCTGCTGGCAGCATGGGGCCGGGCCAAGGACCGTCCCCGGTTCGTCCAGTCGCGCCACGAGGAGATGTCCGCGTTCGAGGCGGTCGGCCTTGCGAAGTTCTCGGGCCGGATCGGGGTGTGCGCGGCGACCTCCGGGCCCGGCGCGATCCACCTGCTCAACGGGCTGTACGACGCCAAGCTCGACCATGTGCCGGTGCTCGCGATCGTCGGCCAGACGCACCGCAGCGCGATGGGCGGCTCGTACCAGCAGGAGGTAGATCTGCACACGCTGTTCAAGGACGTCGCCTCCGACTTCGTGGAGACGGTGACGGTGCCCGAGCAGCTGCCGAACGTCCTGGACCGGGCGATCCGCACCGCGTACGCGCGCCGTGCCCCCACCGCCGTGATCATCCCCGGCGACGTCCAGGACCTGGACTACTCCGCCCCCACCCACGAGTTCAAGATGGTCCCCTCCAGCCTGGACCGCAGCGCGTGGACCGCGATTCCGTCGCAGGAGTCACTGGAGCGGGCGGCCGAGGTCCTCAACTCCGGTGACAGAGTGGCGATTCTGATCGGCCAGGGCGCGGCCGGGGCACAGGCCGAGGTGCAGCAGGTCGCCGAGCTGCTCGGCGCGGGCGTCGCCAAGGCGCTGCTCGGCAAGGACGCCCTGAGCGACGAACTCCCCTACGTCACGGGAGCGATCGGCCTGCTCGGCACCCGGCCCTCGTACGAGCTGATGCGCGACTGCGACACGCTGCTGACCATCGGCTCGTCCTTCCCGTATACGCAGTTCCTGCCGGAGTTCGGGCGGGCGCGGGCCGTGCAGATCGACGTCGATCCGCACATGGTCGGGATGCGTTATCCGTACGAGGTGAATCTCGTCGGAGACGCGCAGGCGACACTGGAGCGGCTGATCCCGCTGCTGGGCACGGCCCGCGGGCATGAGTGGTACGACACGGTGTGCGCGAACGTGGCGCGCTGGCGCGGGGTGATGGAGCGCCGGGCCGAGCTTTCGGCCGATCCGATCAACCCGGAGTACGTGGCACGGGTGCTCGACCCGCTGCTGCCGGACAACGTGATCATCACCTCCGACTCGGGTTCGCCGGCGAACTGGTACGCGCGCCATCTGACGCACCGGGCCGGGATGCGCTCCTCGCTGTCGGGGACCCTGGCCACGATGGGATGCGGGGTGCCGTACGCGATCGGCGCGAAGTTCGCGCACCCGAACCGGCCCGCGATCGCGCTCGTCGGGGACGGGGCGATGCAGATGAACGGGCTCGCGGAGCTGATCACCGCGGCCAAGTACTACCACCGGTGGGAGGACCCCCGGCTCGTCGTGGGCGTCTGGAACAACCATGACCTCAACCAGGTGACCTGGGAGATGCGTGCCATGGAGGGCGCCCCTTCCTTCCTGCCCTCGCAGGAGATCCCGGACGTGCCGTACGCCGCCTTCGCCCGCTCCCTCGGGCTGACCGGCGTCCGCGTGGAGAAGCCGGGGGACGTCGAGGCGGGCTGGCGCGCGGGCCTGGAGGCCGAGGGGCCCGCGGTGATCGAGTTCCTGACCGATCCGGCCGTCCCGCCCATCCCGCCGCACGCCACCTGGAAGCAGATGGAGGCCACCGCCGCCTCCGTCCTGAAGGGCGACTTCGACCGTACGTCCATGGTCCGACATGGCTTCAAGGCCAAGATCCAGGAGTTCCTCCCGGGGCACGACCGCGACTGACGCATGACCCTGACGGACGTGGGACGGTGACTGACCTTCGACCGTGGCTGACGTCCGGCGGCAACCAACGGCCGGCGGCCGCTGATGATGTACGGCTGCCGGCCGCTGGTCTACGGCGGCGACTGGCGTACGGCTGCACGAGCGGGCCCCGGCGCATCCCGGCGCCGGGGCCCGCTCCGTCCGGATACGGTCCGTCAGGATGAGGTCCGATCAGTGGCTGAGCTCCGCCGTTTCGGTCTCGTCGGGCTGATCCGCCGGTGGGAGGAGCCACTCCTCGTAGCGGCCGAGTGCCACGACGACACCGAGCATCAGGACCGGCATCATCACAGCGAATACCGCCATGGTCCCGTCCTTCCCCAGGGAAACGTGAAGAGGGCCGGAGACCGGGTCTCCAGGTCTCGGCCGGACAAACCCTCCGTGTCGATGTCCGGGGCGCGGGTACACGAGGATCCACCCCCGATGTCTGGAGGGAGTCATGCAGCGAGGCAGTGACCGGCTCAGCGTCCACAAGGACGAGGAGATGAAGCATGAACTGCAGGGTCTTCTCCGGTCGGGCCACCCGACCAGGACGGAGGAGTGGCACGATCCGGAGCCGACCGCCGACGACGACCCGCTGGTCGCGGGCGGGCCGGTCACGCCGGGCGGCGCCCCGGGATCCGTGGCGGCCCTTCGTCTGGAACTGGCGCGGCACCTGGGCCGTACCGCCTTCCCTGCGGGTCCCCGCGAACTGAGCGGCCTGCTACGGAGTCGGCACGCACCCGACGGGCTGGTGGAACCGCTGGAGCGGCTGCCGAGGAAGGCGCGTTACTCCACCGCCCGGGAACTGGCTCAAGCACTCGTACGCGACGCGACCACCAGGAGCGCAGCACCCGAAGAACCGCCGGAAGAACCTCCGGCGGAGGCATAGCCCGCCCTCTTGGGGGTACCGCGCGAACGCGTGAACGCCCAGGAAGGGCACCGGCACGACAGGGACTGCCCGAGCGGGAAAGGACGTGAGGAGACCATGCGGCACATCGCGTTTCTGATGGCGCCGGTCGGCGTCGAGCAGATCGAACTCACCGACTCCTGGTCGGCGGTGCACGACTCGGGGACCCGGGCGTCCATCGTGCGGACGGCCTCGATTGGATACTTGCCGGCCGCGGTCTCGCCCGA
>CAMLJW010000146.1 GCA_946480485.1 uncultured Streptomyces sp.
TGCACGACTCGGGGGCCGAACCTCTCCTGCTGTCGACGAAACCCGGTCGGATCCAGGCGTACAACCATCTCGACAAGGCCGACACGTTCCCGGTACAGCAGGTTGTGGGCGACGCGTCGGTGGACTCCTTCGCCGGCCTGGTGCTCCCGGGCGGCGTGGCCAACCCGGACGCGCTGCGCATGGACGAGAAGGCCCTGTCGTTCGTACGTGAGTTCTTCGAGCGGGGTAGGCCGGTCGCCGCGATCTGCCATGCCCCGTGGACGCTCGTCGAGGCGGACGTGGTCCGTGGCCGCACCCTCACCTCGTGGCCGAGTCTGCGCACGGACATCCGCAATGCGGGCGGCACCTGGGTCGACGAGCAGGTCCACGTCTGTGAAGCCGCGCCGGCGACGCTCATCACCAGCCGCAAACCGGCCGACCTCAAGGCGTTCTGCGACGCGTTCGTGACCGAGTTCTCAAAGCGGCGGCACTGACACCGGAGGCGTCCAAGACGGCAGAGTCGCGCAAGACCGGCGGAGTCGCGCCGAACGAAGTGCGCCGAGCGCCGCCCGCCACGTGGCCTTGGACCGGCCGTCTGAATCCGCCGGGCGGCCAAGCCGTCATGTCCCGCAGTGCGCCTGTCGCTCGCGTGCGCCCGTGCGGGTCCTGCCGAGGGCCACCGGTCGGCGTGGGTGTCGGCGCAAGTACTCACCCTCCAGCTGCGCCATCCGTACGTTGTGGGTGCGCAGCGCGTCGTTCGAGCCGTGCAGCAACGTGTCGTGGCGCGTGCGGTGGATCGTCTCCAGCTCCTTCATCAGCTGCTGGTCGTCCAGGAGGCCCGGGTCGACTCCGGTCATGGTGGCACCCCGATCGTCGGTTCCTTCGATGCGGTCCGGGTACCCGCCCGGCGCAAGCA
Source organism: uncultured Streptomyces sp. (assembly GCA_946480485.1). Next base: position 896 of record CAMLJW010000146.1, read on the forward strand.
GTATCCCGAGCGGCATCCGGGAGGGAGCCATGGATCTCGCCTTTCTCCATCCACTGTACGAACATCCGGGGCCCTGGGCCTCGGTGTACGTCGACACCTCCCGGCACACGGAGGTCACCCCCCACGAGCGGTCACTGGTGGCACGGGCGGCGGCCGACCGGCTCGCCGAGCAGGGCGCGGACGAGGCGACTTGCCGTGCCGTACGCGCCACGCTGGAGGAGCTGGGGCACTCCGCCGAACCGCACGGCCGGGCCGTGTTCGCGACCGGCGGCGAGGTCGTCCTCGACCCTCACCTTGCCGCGTCCCCACCGGGCACCATGTCCCCCCACTGGTCGGCGCTCCCGCACACCGCGCCGCTCCTCGACCTGGCCGGTGAGGACCCGGTGTGCGTGGTGGCCTACATCGACCGCCGGGGCGCGGCCTTCGAGCTGCGCGGAGCGCTGGGCACCCGGGATGCGGGCTCGGTCGCCGGGCAGCAGTGGCCCGTGCACCGCACGAGCACGATCGACTGGTCGGAGCGGCACTTCCAGCTCAGGGTGGAGAACACCTGGGAGCACAACGCCGCCGAGATCGCCGACGCGCTCACCGTCTGCCAGGACGAGACCCGGGCGGACCTGCTGATCCTCGTCGGCGACGACCGCGAGCGCCGAGCCGTGCACGAACGGCTGCCGCAGCGGCTGCACGACCGCACGGTGGAGACCCGGGCCGGGACCGGCAGCCGACTGCTGGACGAGGAGGTGGAACGGGCCCGCGCGGAGCACGTGCACCGCAGGGCGGCCGAGGAACTGGAGCGGTTCAAGGCGGCCCGGGCACCGGACACGGACGGAAACGTCGGCGCCGTCGAGGGCGTACCCGCGCTGATCGAGGCGGCCCGGGAGCACCGGATCGACGAGCTGCTGATCCGCCCGGACGGGCCCGACACCCGCCGCAAGGTGTGGGTCGGCGAGGACTCCGACCAGCTGGCCGTCCGGCGCACGGAGACGAAGCCGCTGGGCGAGGCCCGGCCCTGGTCGGCGCGGGCGGACGACGCGCTGCTGCGGTCCGTGGTGGCGACGGGCGCACCCGCCCTTTCGGTGACGGCCGCCGGGCCCGAGGACGCCCCGGTGGGCGGCCTGGGAGCGCTGCTGCGCTGGTCCTAGTCCCTCCCGTCGGGGAGGTGCTACTCGAGGTGCGCCGCCTCCAGATGCCCAGGGGCGCGCCTTGTCCAGGTGAGTCGAGGCGGGCGGCAACCGCTTGTGCGCGATGTGCGGTCCCGCCGGGGTACCCGAAGTCACATGACCGCAGATGTAGACCTCACCGTCCCCGAGCCCGCCCATGCCCTGCGCGACCGGCTGCTGGCCGTGGACTGCCGCCTCTTCGACACCGTCGCGGCCCGGCACTGGCCGGGCGCGGACCCCTTCCTGCCGCGGCTGAGCCGCAGCGCCAATCACGGGGTGCTGTGGTTCGCCACGGCGACGGCCCTCGCGGCGACTCGCTCGCCGAAGGCCCGGCGCGCCGCGGCCCGGGGTGCCGCCTCGCTCGCCCTGGCCTCGGCGACCATCAATACCCTCGGCAAGCGCTCGGTGCGCCGCCCGCGCCCGCTGCTCGACTCGGTGCCGCAGATCCGTCAGTTGCGGCGCCAGCCGATCACCACCTCGTTCCCGTCGGGGCACTCGGCGTCGGCGGCGGCCTTCGCGACGGGCGTCGCACTGGAGTCCCGGCCTCTGGGCGCGGCGGTCGCCCCGGTCGCCGCCGCGGTCGTCGTCTCCCGGGTCTACACGGGCGTCCACTTCCCCCTCGACGTCCTCGCCGGCGCGGCACTGGGCGTGGGCGCCGCCGTCGCCGTACGCGGCCTCGTGCCGGCCCGCGACCAGCGTCCGTCACCGGGAGGCCGCCCGCGCGTGGACGCGCCCGCGCTTGCGGCCGGGCAGGGCCTGGTCCTCGTAGCCAACAAGGAGGCGGGCACCCCTGAGGATCGCGGCCGGCATCCGGCGTGGTGCCCCAGCCCGGCAGCGTGAGCTTCGCCCGCGCCAGCGGTGCGCCGGTGAACGCCGCCCCCGGCGTATCCAACGTATCGGCTGCTGTGGCGGCCGAAGATCTGGGCAAACTGACGCTCGGCGCCACGATCCGCCGCGAGTTGCGGTGCTGGAGGAGACGGCGGATCAGCAGCTGGTCAGCAGCTGGTCTTGTAGACCGCTGCCCGGCCCGCGGCGGAGTTCAGGTTGGACTGGGTGATGATCGTGAAGCCGGTCCTGATGGACGCGGTCGTCGCTTCGCCCTTGATCGCCTTGATCGCCTGCTCGACCCCGTCGGTTCCGATCCTGGCCGGCTGCTGGGCGATCAGCGCCTGCACGGTGCCTTCCTCGAGCGCCTTGACCTGGTTGGGACCTGCATCGAATCCGGTGATCTTCACCTTGTTCTGCATGCCGGCCTGCCGGACGCCGGTGGCGGTTCCCTCGGCGGCGACCCGGTTCGAGGCGAAGATCCCCACAATGCCGGGGTTCTTCTGCAGGGCCGCGCTGACGATGGACGCGGCCCTGGCCGGGTCGTTCTGAGGGTACTGGACGCCAAGGTAGGTGAAGGAGGGATCCGCCTTCGCCGCGTCGGCGAAGCCCTTGTCGCGGGCGTCGGTGGTGCTGATGCCCGGCTGGTTACCGACGCCCAGGACCTCGCCGCCTTCGGGTGCAAGCTTTTTGATGGACTCGAAAGCCGCTTTGCCGCCGCCGTAGTTGTCCGACGAGATCGCCGACACCGCCACCGAGGGGTCGTTGAGCGTGGTGTCCACCAGAACGACCTTGATGCCCTGCTCCGCGGCCCGCGCGATCGGCCGCTGCATCGAGGAGACGTCGGTCGGGGCGATCAGGATCGCGTCCGGCTTCGATGCGACGACCGACTCCAGGATCGGTGTCTGGAGGGCCGGGTCGAACTTCTGGGGCCCCTGGGTCGTGACGGTGGCCCCTTCGGCCTTGGCTGCGGCCTGCACACCGCACTGCATCGTGATGTAGAACGGGTTTCCCGTGACCCCCTCCACGAAGGCGATCTTGTACGTCTTGCCACCGGAACCGCCGGCGGTGGAGGAGGTGCCGGAGCTGCACGACGCCATCAGCGAGAGGGCGAGTACGGACACCGCGGCGCTGACCACGATCTTACGGTTCATCGTGTGCGTCCTTTCTGGAACCGCTCCTGGACCGGGAAAGGAACAGAAATCGCGGGGACTTCCCACGCTGTGCCGCAGTGCGACGCGTTTGATCGAGGTAGACCACGGCGATGAGCACCGCACCGACGACGACCTGCTGCCAGAACGGCTGGAGGTTGGTCTGGACGAAGCCGTTCTGCAGAACGCTCGGGATGAAGAGCCCGACAACGGTCCCGAAGACGGACCCCACGCCGCCGAAGAGGCTGGTGCCGCCGATCGCGACGCCGGCGATCACATTGAGCGGCGTGTTGGACTGGCCGCTGATCGTGGTCGACTGAAAGAAGGCCAGGTTCAGGATTCCGGCGAGCCCGGCGAGAAAGCCGGCCAGCGCGTAGACCTTGATCAGGTGCAGGTCGACCTTGAGGCCGACGCGGCGCCCGGCCTCGGCGTTGGAGCCGACGGCATAGGTGTAGAGGCCGAAGGGGGTTCGGTGGAGTACGACGATGCCGACGACAACCACTACTGCGGCGATCACGGACAGCGTCGGGACCTGCCACACCACGTTGCCGAACCCGACATCGTTGACCAATGCCTCGGGCGCCTCCCGCAGGTCCAGGCCCTTGGTGATGATCTGGGCCAAGCCGAGCGCCGCGCCGAGGCTGCCCAGTGTGACGACCAGTGCGGGCACCTTGGCTTTCGCGATCATGAGACCGTTGAAGAGGCCCCAGCACAGTCCGCAGGCACAGGCGACCACCGCTCCCACCAGGGCAGTGCCCCAGCCCTGACCGCCCATCGCGGCCATCACCCTGGAGGCGACGACCCCGCTGAACACCAGCACACTGCCGATCGACAGGTCGATGCCGCCGGTGATGATGACGAAGGTCATGCCGACACCGAGCACCGCATAGATCGAGGTGTTCTGGACGATGCTGCGGATGTTGAAGACCGTGAGAAAGGTATGGGGCTCGGCGATGCCGAAGATCGCCACTATGACGACGAGGAGCACCAGGATCTGCGCTGCCTGCACCGGCCGCAGCCGCCGGCCGCGAGAGGCGTCGCTGATGACGGTGTTCGTCCGGTCGGTCGTTGACCCGGTCATGCCTCCTCCTGATCCTCCTGGAACCGTCAACTCGCCCAGCTGGATGTCCGGGGGTGAACGGCCCGCAGACAACCGTGATGGCGCGAGTGATGGTCGTGGCCTGCTCTCCTCCGTCTCGCCCATCCAGACGCCCAAGCCCATCCGGATGCGCCCGATTTGTCGGGCGTCATAGCCGATACTGTCAGAGAGGGCTCCGCCCTGCAGCGACGGAGTGCACCGGGCACAGTGGTGACCGGGACCAGGCGACGCGCCGCGCCAGAGAGGTGGTTTTCCGTGGCAGCCACTCCCTTGCTGGCACTGCGGGGGGTCTGCAAGCGGTTCGGCGCGGTGCAGGCACTCACCGACGTTCATCTCGATGTCCACGCGGGTGAGGTTGTCGCTGTGGTCGGGGACAACGCGGCCGGCAAGTCCACTCTGGTGAAGGCGATCGCCGGCGTGAACCCAGCGGATGTCGGCGTCATCGAGTGGCAGGGTCAGCCTGTCGACATCCACGATCCGCAGGATGCCCAGAACCTGGGCATAGCGACCGTCTACCAGGACCTGTCGCTCTGCGACGACCTCGACGTCGTGCAGAACCTTTTCCTCGGCCGTGAACTCTGCAGGTTCGGCATCCTCGCAGAGGCCGCGATGGAGGAACGAGCCCACAGGCTGCTGAACACCCTGGCCATACGGATCCCCACCGTGCGCATCCCGATCGCATCGCTCTCCGGCGGCCAGCGCCAGATGGTGGCGATCGCCCGCTCGCTGATGGGCAAGCCGAAGGTGCTGGTGCTGGACGAGCCCACCGCCGCTCTCGGTGTTGAACAGACCGCGCAGATCCTTGCGCTGATCGAGCGCCTGCGTGAGCAGAGCCTCGGCGTGCTCCTGATCAGCCACAACATGGAGGAGGTACGCGCGGTCGCGGACCGGGTGGCGGTACTGCGCCTCGGCCGCAACAACGGCTTCTTCGAGATGAAGTACACCACCCAGGAACAGATCATCTCCGCCATCACCGGCAGTGACACCATGGCCGTGACCCTGCAGCACAGTCTGCTGCCCCGCGGTCTGCCCGAGCAGAACGCCCTCGATGTGGCCTACCGCTATCTGCCCGCGCAGGCGGGGGTGGGCGGTGACTGGTTCGACGTCATCCCACTGCCGGGAGCACGCGTCGCGCTGGTCGTGGGTGATGTCGTGGGCCACGGCCTGCACGCCGCGGCCACGATGGGCCGTCTGCGCACCGCAGTCCACAACTTCTCCACGCTGGACCTTCCGCCCGACGAACTCCTCGGGCGCCTCGACGCGCTGGTCAGCAGCATCGACCAGGTCGAGGCGGCGACCGGCGGCGGGGTCCCGATCACCGGGGCGACCTGCCTGTATGCGATTTACGACCCGATCTCCCGGCGCTGCGACCTGGCCCGGGCCGGCCACCTACCGCCCGCGCTCGTTCACCCCGACGGCACCGTGGACTTCCCCGACCTGCCTGCCTGTCCGCCCCTGGGCCTGGGGGACCTGCCCTTCGAGACCGCGGAACTGCACATGCCCGAGGGCAGCCAGCTGGTCCTGTACACCGACGGCCTTGTCGAAGACCGCAACCGCGACATCGACGTCGGGCTCGACCTCCTGCGCAGCGCCCTGGCCCACCCCGACCGAGCGCTGGAGGCGGCCTGCGAGGCGGTGCTCGACGCACTGCTTCCCGCTCACCAGAGGGACGACATCGCTCTGCTGATCGCCCGCACCCGCGTGCTGCCGGCCGATCGGATCGCCGTCTGGGAAGTACCGTCCGACCCGTCGGCCGTCGCCGGCATCCGCAAGGGGGTCACCCGGCAGCTGGCGGAGTGGGGACTGGACGAGATGGTGTTCGCCACGGAGCTGATCCTCAGCGAGCTCGTCACCAATGCCATCCGGTACGCCACCGGCCCGATCCGGGTCCGGCTACTGCGGGACCGCCGCCTGATCTGCGAGGTCTCCGACGCCAGCAGCACCTCCCCGCACCTGCGCTATGCCGCCACCACGGACGAGGGCGGACGAGGGCTGTTCATGGTCGCTCAGTTCGCCGAACGCTGGGGTACCCGGTACACCGAAACGGGCAAGGTCATCTGGGCGGAGCAGCCGCTGCCCGATCAGCCAGTGGTCGCTCGTGACTCCTCCCCCGGCTGAAGCCTTGGCGTGCAGGGTCATCTGGGCAGCGGCACGACGCGCGATCAGCGCAGTCACCCGCCCACGACCAGCACGAGCACTCCGAAGCGCACTCACGCCAGGCCCTTGACCAGCAACTTCAGCTTGCACAAAGCCCACTGAAGGAGTACGCGGCCCAGGGGCCGGTGAGTTCCACCCGCAGGCCCGGCCGCTTCTCACCCTTCGCGCGGTCCACCAGTTCCACGAATTCCTCTGATCTCGAACGCGGCACGAGATAGGCGGCGTTGAGTACCTTGCGACCGGAAGCACGGGAAGTCGCTGCGTTCTGTTGCGTGTGGATCCGGGCGTCCTCCGCGAACCGGGCAAGGGTGCCGTGCAGCCGGCGGGCGAATTCCTCGGCGCGCACCCAGGCGCGAACCGAGTAGGACACCGCGTCGGACACCGCGTCGGACACCGCTTCGGAATCCTCGGCGGACTCCGCGTACACCTCCACGCCCCATTCCACCCGCCCGTCGAGCCGGTCGAGCGTGCGCAGGAGGTTCCCCTCCTGGGCCTCCATCATCGTGCGTACGCCGCTGTCGTCCCGGAACACGGTGGCGAGCCGGAGCGGCAGGGGCGAGGTGACCACGGTGAGCGCGTCGATCACGCTCTTGTGGGCCCGCGTGGTCGCGCTGAGCCAGTGCGGGTCTTCCAGGTGGGCGCGCAGCGGCTCCTCGGCGAATTCCTCCTCCGGCACCGCGCTGACGACGGCGACCAGACCGTGGTGGGTCAGCGGTTTGGGCGGCACGCCCGCGACGCCCGTCAGCTGGGCGGGAAGGGTGGAGCCGAAGGGGCGGCAGACGGCGTAGACATAGCGCAGACCGCTCATGGTGCCTCCTCCTGCGTGTGTGGTGCGCGCCCGCCCTCCAACCCGGCGACGTGCGCGCGCGACCAGTGGTTCTCGCGGGCCGGTTCGTTGCGATGGGCGCGCAAGGCCCAGAGGCTGCCGCGCACGGGTGCGAGCGGCAGCAGCACTTCCCGGATCAGCCCCCTGTGCTCAGTGCCCCGTCGGTTCGGCGGGCTCGGACGGCCCGGGTTCGACGAAGCCGTAGGGCGGCAGCGGCCCGTTGACGCGCAGGTCGAGGTGTGGGTGCCTGGTGCGGAACTGTTCGACGGCGGCGAGGAACACCTCGGCCGACTCACGGTCCACCAGGAAGGACATGTTGGCCGGCCATCCGGTGGACTCGTGGCCCACGCGCACGGAGTCGGCGACCGGTTCCAGGGTGTGCCGCAGGTCGACGGCGTCCTTGGTCTCGCGGGACCTCAGCTCGGCGGCCACCATCTCGCCGAGCCGCACCCGCTGCTCGTGACGTCCGCCGTCCCCCTGCCGTTTGGCCTCGGTGACCGACCTGATCTCCGGGTTCTCTGCCCTCACCCGGTGGGGTACGGCTTTTCCGTTGTGGCCGGCCTGGACGTTGTACTCGACCTTGTGCGCGAGCGCTGCGAGGCGCTCCTCGTAGTGCTCGACACGCATGGCGAGCACAGCGGTGACGGCCGCGTCGTCCGGTGCGACGCTGCCGAACCGCATGGGCAGGATCGTGCCGCCCACGCACGCCTTGGCCACCACGTCCTGGTGGGCGAGCAGGTCGTTGCGCTGGGGCCGCAGCCCTTCGGGGGCGTCGCTGACGATCGCGGCGAGTCCGGCCTCCTTGAGGATGCGTACCGGCCGGGCCGGGTCGCCGACGCCGCGCCTGCCCTCGGGGAGCGAAGGATGTGAGTCGGCGGCGATGCCGTAGACGTACGTGCTCACTCCTGTGCCTCCTTCCCGCGCGCGGTGGCCCTGCGGGCGCGCGGCCGTGGCTCGGCCTCGCTACTCCCCCCGCCTGCTCGAAGGCGTCCGAGACGGTCTCGGCGGCGCCGGTGCTCCGCGGTCCGCCCGCCGCCTAGCCCGACGCCCGGGAACAGCACCTTGCCGGGGCGGTGCGCCTCCACCGTGTGCCGGCCGGCCCGTACGGTCTGCGCGGTGCCGCCCGTGGTCACCATGGTCACTCCTTCCGTACGCGTACGCGCGCGGCCCTCATCGCACGACCGCGTGTTCCACCAGCAGCTTCGCCGAGGCCGCGATCGACTCCGCGTCGATGCCCGCGGCGTGCAGCTGCTCCTGTGGCGAGGCCGAGCCGGGCATGGTGCGCACCGCGAGGCGGACCAGGCGGGGTGTCGGGCGCCCGTCGAGGAAGGCGTCGAGGATCGCGTCGCCGAGGCCGCCCTCCTCGCGGTGATCCTCGACGGTGAGCAGGCAGCCGGTGTGTTCGGCGGCGTCGCGCAGGGTGCCGCGGTCGACCGGCTTGACCGAGTACAGGTCGATCACCTGGACGGGGATGCCGTCCCGGGCGAGCAGGTCCGCGGCGGCCAGGGCCTGGTGCACCGTCACTCCGGCGGCGACGATGGTCAGCCGGTCCCGGGCGGAGACGCGCAGCACCTTGCTGCCCCCGACGGGGAACTCCTCGTTGGGGCCGTAGACGACCGGTGACGCGCCGCGCGAGGTCCGGAGATAGCGGATCCCCTCGCAGCCCGCCATCAAGGCGACCAGCTTGGCCGCCTGGTTGGCGTCGCAGGGGTGGAGGACGGTCGAGCCGTGCAGGGCGCGGAACATCGCCAGGTCCTCCAGGCCCATCTGCGACGGCCCGTCCTGGCCGATCGCGACGCCCGCGTGCGAGCCGACGAGGTTGATGCCGCTGCCGCTGATCGACGCCATACGAATGAAGTCGTGGGCGCGGGTGAGGAACGCGGCGAAGGTCGAGACGTACGGCACCCAGCCGCGCGCGGCGAGCCCCACGGCGGCGGCGACGAGCTGCTGCTCGGCGATGTAGCACTCGAAGAACCGGTCGGGATGCTCCTTCGCGAAATACTCGGAGCGCGTCGAGTCGCTGACCTCGCCGTCGAGGGCGACGATGTCGCCGCGCGCCGTGCCGAGCGCGGCGAGTGCCTTGCCGAAGGCGTCGCGGGTGGCGACCTCATCGCCGATCTCGTAGCGCGGCAGCTCCAGATGTCCGGCCCGTACGGCGTGCAGCATGCGTGCCGGGGGCGGCGGCTGGACCTCGACGCGAAGGTCGCGCACCCCGCCGAGTTCCTCGATCGCCTCGTCTGCGTCGGGCAGCGGTTTGCCGTGCAGCCCCTCTCGGTCCTGGACGGCCGCGACGCCCTTGCCCTTGAGGGTGCGGGCGAGAATCGCGGTCGGTTGTCCCTTCGTGGAGACGGCCTCGCCGTACGCGCGGTCGACGGCGTCCACGTCATGGCCGTCGATCTCGATCGTGTGCCAGCCGAAGGCCTGGAAGCGGCGTGCGTACGCGCCGAGGTCGTGGCCGTGCCGGGTCGGCCCGCGCTGCCCGAGCCGGTTGACGTCCACGATCGCGGTGAGGTTGTCGAGGTGCTCGTAGCCGGCGTGCTCGGCCGCCTCCCACACGGAGCCCTCGGCCAGCTCGCTGTCGCCGCACAGCACCCACACCCGGTAGCCGACCCGGTCGAGCCGCTTGCCCGACATGGCGATGCCGACGCCCACGGGAAGGCCCTGCCCGAGCGAGCCGGTCGCCGTCTCGACCCACGGCAGCCGACGCGGCGTGGGGTGTCCTTCGAGCCGGCTGCCGAGCTTGCGGAAGGTCATCAGCTCGGTTTCGTTGATCGCACCGGCCGCCTTGTACACGGCGTACAGCAGGGGCGAGGCGTGTCCCTTGGAGAGGACGAACCGGTCGTTGCCGGGGTGGGCGGGCCGGTCGAAGTCATAGCGGAGCCGGCAGGCGAGGAGGACCGCCATGAGGTCGGCAGCGGACATCGAGGAAGTGGGGTGCCCGGAGCCCGCCGCGGCCGCGGCGCGGACGCTGTCGACGCGCAACTGCTGTCCCAGCTCGGTGAGTTGACGACTTTTCATGACTCTCCTTCCGCAGAGCTCGGACGTTCCGCAGGGCTCTGGCCCCGCGCAGGGCTCTGGCCTCGCGCGGGGCTCCGGCTTTCCGCGGGGCTCCGGCTTTCCG